>JBDGQF010000307.1:0-10742 GCA_042219255.1 Halobacterium sp.
GAGGGGAACGTGCGCGCCGCCGCCGAACACACCGTCGCGATGGCGTTCGCCACCGCGCGCTCCATCCCCCAGGCCCACGCCCGACTCAAGGACGGCGAGTGGGCGAAAGGCGAGTTCCTCGGCACGGAACTCAACGGGAAGACGCTCGGCGTCGTCGGCCTCGGGCGCGTCGGCCAGGAAGTCTCCAAGCGCCTCGGCGGCCTCGGCATGGACCTCGTCGCGTACGACCCCTACATCGGCGAGGAGCGCGCCGAACAGCTCGGCGCCGAACTCGTCGAGTTCGAGGAGTGCGTCGAGCGCGCGGACTTCCTCACCGTCCACGTCCCGCTCACGGACGAGACTGAGGGCCTCATCGGCGAGGAAGAACTCGCGCAACTCGAGGACGGCTACGTCGTGAACGTCGCGCGCGGCGGCGTCGTCGACGAGGACGCGCTCGCCGAGGCCGTCCAGGACGGCGTGCTCGCCGGCGCCGCCCTCGACGTGTTCGCCGAGGAACCGCTCCCCGAGGACTCGCCGCTGCTGGACGTCGAGGACGTCATCACGACGCCGCACCTCGGCGCGTCCACGCAGGCCGCCCAGGAGCACGTCGCCACCACCACCGCCGACCAGATTGTCGCCGCCCTGAACGACGAACCCGTGCTGAACGCGCTGAACGCGCCGAGCGTCGACGAGAGCGCGTTCGGCCGCATCGAGCCGTACATCGGCCTCGCCGAGACCGCAGGGAAGGTCGCGGCACAGCTGTTCGACGGCCGCATCGAGCGCGTCGAAGTCAGCTACGAGGGCGACATCGCCGACGAAGACCTCGACCTCGTCACCGCCAGCGCCCAGAAGGGCGTCTTCGAGCCCCTGGAGTGGCAGGTCAACGCCGTGAACGCGCCCCGCGTCGCCGAGGAGCGCGGCATCGACGTCACGGAGTCCAAGAGCCGGCAGAGCGAGGACTTCCAGAGCCTCGTCTCCGTCACCGTCGGCAACAGCAGCGACGACCTCACCGTCTCCGGCACGCTGTTCGCCGGCGACGACCCGCGCCTCGTCCGCATCGACGGCTACCGCGTCGACGCCGTCCCGCACGGCCACATGCTCGCCGCACGCAACAAGGACGAACCCGGCGTCATCGGCTTCATCGGCACCGTGCTCGGCGAAGCGGACGTCAACATCGCGGGCATGTTCAACGCCCGCGAGACCATCGGCGGCGAAGCGCTCACCGTCTACAACCTCGACTCGCAGGTGCCCGAGGCCGTCGTCGAGGAACTGCTCTCGGACGACCGCATCATCGACGTCACCGCCATCGAACTCAACGGCGAGTAGCCCGCGGCGACCAAGGCTTTTCTCGCGGCCGCCCGTTGCTCCGGCGTGCCCACTGTCTCCGACACGTATATCGAGAACCGCGTGCGCGTCCAGCCGGACGACACGAACAACTACGCGTCAGCGCACGGCGGCAACGTCGTGAAGTGGATGGACGAGGTCGGCGCGATGTCCGCGATGCGCCTCGCCGGCGCGACCTGCGTCACCGCGCGCATCAACGGCCTGGACTTCGAGCGCCCCATCCCCCAGGGCGACATCTGCGCCATCGAGTCGTACGCCTACGACAGCGGGACGTCAAGCATCCGCGTCCGCTTGCGCGCGTTCCGCGAAGACCCGCGGACTGGGGAGACCGAACAGACGACCACCTCGCAGTTCGTGTTCGTCGCCGTCGACGAGGAGATGCGGCCGACGACGGTGCCGGAACTCGCCGTCGAGACGGAGCGCGACCAGCGCCTCCGCCAGGAAGCGCTCGCCGCCGAGGACTGAACATCGCTCCGCTGCGCAGTAGTGGAGTTCAGGCTGCGACCAGAACTTTCGGAGAGAAATTTGGATGTGCAACCTAAACTATCCGCCGGAAAATCCAGACTGCAACCCCAAGTTTTTGGATTAGCGGTGAAATATGCCGATATGAACGAGGCAGACGTACTCCGGACGCTTTCCAGGATGAACACGTGGTGGGGCGGCGACGAGGTTCCTGGCTCACTATTGAAGGCCCAGCATCGTCGGTTAGACTTTTTTCACTTGTACGGGCGAATCCACGACGAACGGCAGGTATTGACAATTAGAGGCCCCCGTCAGGTCGGAAAGACGACCGTGGTCGGTCAACTTATCCACAATCTGCTGGGGCAACCGCTGGTGTCCCCCGAGCACGTATTATACGTAAACGCCGAAAACACGCAATTACTCCCGGAAATCGACGGACTAATCGAGAACTCAATTGAGGCATACGAGGGGAACATCCTTGGACAATCAATTCGTGACGTCGACTCTCGCATCTACGTGTTCATCGACGAAATCCAGAAAATCCCGGACTGGGCAGAGACAGTAAAGTACTACACTGACACGTTCCGGAATCTGAAGTTCGTCGTTACCGGTTCCATTAGCACGCTCATCCAGGACGACGCCAGCGAGTCTCTGGTCGGTAGACTAGACGAGTACCTCCTGATGCCGATGAAGTTCGCCGAGTACGCACGATACCACGATGCATTTACAAAGGAGGAAATCACTGACGACGCACACGGAATTCGAGAAGCGCTAAAAACATCCGTAAAAAACGGTGACGCGTCAGATTTCACAAACCGGCTGGCTGGGTTCTACGGTCGATTCGGAGAAACAGAACCAAAACTCCGCGCATTGAGCAACGAATACCTTCTCAAGGGCGGCTATCCAGACGTACTCAACGAGGAGTACGTTGATGCGTTCGCAGTACTTGATTCGAATCTCCGGAATACGGTTCGTGGGGATATTCCGTCCGTGTTCGACGTCCGGAAACCCGATGTCCTGATTGAACTATTGAACCTTGCGGCGCACTCCTCTGGACAGAAATACAGTGTTCAGACTCTCCACGAGTCACTCTCGGTCGGTCGAGAGACCGTGGAGAAGTATCTTGACTATTTGGAGGAATTCTTCTTGATTGGTCGAGTCGCCCGGTATTCCTCGGGGGCGTACGGCGGTCGTGGTCGGAAAAAAATCTACATCCCGGATACTGGACTCCTCAACACCCTGAATTCGAATCTCGTGGAGTCGACGCTCGACAACCCGGATGCGATGGGGCAGATTCTGGAAACCGCTTGCTTCGACCTATGTAAGCGACTCCAATTCCACCTCTCTGATTACCAGTCTGCGCAGGTAGCGTACTGGGATGAGCCTGGTGAGGTAGACTTCGTTCTATCGACCCCGTCGTATTGTCTTCCAGTCGAAGTGAAGAATGGTGACCCAACCACTAGAGAACTCCGCGGAATGCGCGCAGTACTGGAAAAGACGCCTGCAGAGTTTGGAGTTGTCGTGAACAGAGCGGGAGTCCTTGAACAGGAATCAGTCAGTTCAGGGGAGGTCGTCTACGTCCCCGCATGGTTGTTCTTCACGTTTTGTTGACGACCTTCCGCTTCCAGCGCGCTCAAATGCCCGCCAACCTTCCCAGCAAGAAGTGACAGAGATGGCTGCCGAGTCCAGTGGTGACGGCGAAGAGCGACTCGTCCGGGGCTACGCGGGCCGGTTGTTCCTCGCGACCTCGCTGGGCTGGCTGGCGATTCAGGCCGGCAGGCTCGTGCTGTCGCCGACGCTCCCCGAGGTGACTGCGGAACTCAATATTACTGACGCGCAGGCGGGCGCGGCGTTCAGCCTGCTCTGGGGCCTGTACGCGCTCCTCCAGTACCCGAGCGGCCGGCTGTCGGACGCGCTCTCCCGGAAGACCCTGCTCGTGGCGGGCCTCGGCCTCGTCGCCGTCGGGTTCGGCGCGCTCGCGTCCGCGCCGAACTACCCGCTCTTCCTCCTCGGCGCTGCGGTCGTCGGCTTCGGCGCCGGCCTGTACCCGACCGCTGCCCGCGCGCTCGTCTCCGATCTCTACACCGCCAAGCGCGGCCGCGCGTTCGGCCTCCACACCGCGTCCGGCGACCTCGGCGGCGTCGCGGCCGCCGGTCTCGCCGCCACCGTGCTCGCCGTCGCGACGTGGCGCGCCGCCTTCCTGCCGGTCGTCGTGGTCGCCGTCGCCGTCCTGCTCGCGCTCCACGTCTGGAGCCGCGAGGACTACGTCGTCGAGCGCCGGTCGCTGGCCGTCCGCGCGACCGCGCGGAGACTGCTCGGCGCGCCCCAGTTCCGCGGTCTGCTGGTGGCGTACGCGCTGTACGCGTTCACGTGGCAGGCGACCGCGTCGTTCCTCCCGACGTTCCTCGAGACCGGCAAGGGGTTCAGCCCGGGTATCGCGCAGGCCGCGTTCGCCGTGCTGTTCGGCGTCGGCGTCGTCGTCAAGCCGGCGGCGGGCGCGCTCGGCGACCGCGTCCCGCGCCGCCTCATCACGGTCTCCTCGCTGCTGCTCGGCGCCGGGTCGCTCGCCGTCGTCGTGGTCGCCGACACGCCCCTGGTCGCCGTCGCCGCCGTGGTCGCGTTCGCGGCGGGCCTGATGTCGTTCCCGCCCGTGATGCAGTCCTACCTCATGGACGCGTTCCCCGCGGAGTCCGCGGGCGGCGACCTCGGCGCGATGCGCACCGTCTACATCGGCCTCGGCGCGCTCGGCCCGACGGCCGTCGGCACCGCCGCAACCGTCGCGGACTACCAGGTCGCGTTCACCGGCCTCGTCGCGGCGCTGGTCGTCTGCGCAGCCATCGTCGCCGCGAAAACGTAGGTCAGGCCTCCGCTGGCTGCTCCACCGCGGCCGTGACGCCGGTGACGTTCACGCGCGCGCCGCCCGACTCGCTCTCCGCGAGGGCGAGGTCCCAGCCGTGCGCGTCCGCGATGTCCGCGACGATAGCCAGCCCCAGGCCCGTGCCGTCGTCGCTGGTCGTGTACCCGCGCTCGAACACCGCGTCCCGGTCGCTCTCCGGGATGCCGGGGCCGTCGTCCGCGACGTAGAACCCGTCGCCGTCGACGGTGCCGACCGTAATCGAGACGCGGTCGCCGCCGTGCTCGACAGCGTTCCGGAAGACGTTCTCCAGCAGGCTCTCCAGTTGGTCTGGGTCGGCGCGCACCGTCGCGTCCCCGCAGTCGATGTCCAGGGTCGCGCCGTCCGTGACGACGTTCAGCCACGCGCGCTCGGCGGCCGAAGCCAGGTCGACGCCGGTTTTCTCGGGCGCGTGCAGGTCGGTGCGGGCCATGCGGAGCGTCCCCTCGATGATGTCGTCCATGCGCTCCAGCGCCTCGCGCACGCGCTCGAAGTCCTCGTGGTCGCCGGTCTCCTCGGCGAGTTCGAGGTAGCCGTCCGCGACGTTCAAGGGGTTGCGGAGGTCGTGGCTGATGGTGTCCGCGACCCGGTCGAGGCGGTCGTTCTCGCGGTCGAGTTCGCTGCGGCGGCGCTGGAGTTCCGTGACGTCGCGCAGCAGGACGAGCGCGCCCGCGCCCTCGCCGCTGACCGCGGACACGTCGACGTTCAGGTAGCGGATGCCGCCGTCGGCTTCGACGCGCAACGGCTCGGAGGCGTCGCTGCCCTCGTGGCGGACGCTCTCCGGGAGCACGTCCGCGACGTCGGCCCCGGTCTCGATACGAGTGCCGAGGAGGTGTTCGGCTGCCCCGTTGTAGTCCGCGACGCGGTCGGCGCCGTCGACGACGAGGACGCCGTCGTCCAGTTCGTCGAACACCTGGTCGCGCGCGACCGGCACGAGGTCGAGGAGGTCGTGGCGGACGATGGCGTACCCGAACGCGACCGCGGTGACGCCGAAGAACGACTCCGGTTCGATGGTGGTCGCGCCCGCGAAGTACGCGGTCTGTGCGACCCACGGCACGGTGACGCCGGCGAGCACGGCGACGGTCTGCCGGCGGTACCGGTGGCCGACGCGGAGGCCGTGTTCGACCAGCATCACGGTGCCGACGGAACTCACCGCCCACGAGTACGCGGTCGCCACCCAGAACAGCGGCCCGAACTCGCGCGTGACGGAGACGACGCCGCCGACCGTCTCCAGGCCGGCGTCCGTCCGCACGAGGTGGTGGGCGTCGTTCGTGACGACGGCGACGAACAGCACGACGGGGAAGACGGCGAGCGCGCCGACGGTCTTCCGGTTCACCCACTCCTCGCGGCCGGTGTACTCGGCGGCGAACACGAACCACGCCACCGGCACGGCGAGGATGCCGACGTACTGGGCGTCGATGGCGAGGAGTTTCGCGGGGAGCGATGTCGCCGCCACCTGGACGGCGTTCCCGCCGGCCCAAACCGCGGTGGCGGCGCTGAACGCGGTGACGCCGCGCGACCCCGGGGTGGTACGCCGGTGGGCGTACACCGCGACGGCGAGCGAGACCACCGCCGACGCGAGCGACAGCCACACCCCGGCGGTCAACTGCATGTCACAACCTGTCGGGACGTTCGGGAAATAAGTGTACCGCCTCCTGGTGGTCGTTTCTCGGTCGCTATCGAGGGAACAACGACTGGAAGTATCGGAATAAAGACGCTTCTGACAGGTCGGTCGGCGCGCCCTGCCGGGGCGGCCGAAACCGCGTTACTCGGCGAGGGCGTCCAGGACGCCGTCTGCGTCCGCCGGCACGGGCGTCGTCTCGCCGCCCGCTTCCGCCGCGGCGTCCGGGTCTTTCAGGAGGTGGCCGGTCGTCAGACAGACGACGCGCTCGTCCGCGGTGACGGTGCCGCGCTCGCGGAGTTTCAGGAGGCCGGCGACGCTCGCCGCCGAGGCCGGTTCGACGCCGACGCCGTCCTCGGCGAGTTTCCGCTGGGCGCTCGTAATCTCCTCGTCGGAGACGGCGACGGCGGTGCCGCCGGTGTCGTAGATGCCGGGCAGCGCCTTCGGCGCGTTCACGGGGTTACCGATGCGGATTGCCGTCGCGCGCGTCTCCACGTCGTCCCAGCGCTCGACGTAATCGCGGCCTTTCTCGACGGCCTCGACCATCGGCGCCGCGCCCTCTGCCTGCACGCCCGTGAGTTTCGGCACCTCGGACTCGTCCATCGCGCCCGCTTCGACGAGTTCGCGGAAGCACTTGTACAGCGCCGCCGTGTTCCCCGCGTTCCCCACGGGGAGGACGACGCGGTCGGGCCACTCGCCGGTCGCCTCGCGGGACTGCTCTAAGATTTCGAGGCCGATGGTCTTCTGGCCTTCCAGGCGGAACGGGTTCAGGCTGTTGAGGAGGTAGGCCTCGCCGCGCTCGGCGAGTTCCGCGACGACGTCGAGGCAGTCGTCGAAGTTGCCGTCCACCTCGCAGATGCGCGCGCCGTGCAGCGCCGCCTGCGCGACCTTCCCGGCGGCGACCTTCCCCGCGGGCAGCAGGACGAGCACGGGCGTGTCCGCTCGCGCGCCGTACGCCGCCAGCGCCGCGCTCGTGTTCCCCGTGGAGGCGCACGCGAGGCGGTCGACGCCGAGGCGGTCGGCGACCTTCACGCCGACGGTCATCCCGCGGTCTTTGAAACTTCCCGTCGGGTTGGCACCCTCGTGTTTCACGCGCAGGTCGGCGACGCCGGCCTCCGCGGCGATGTCCGGCACCTCGTACAGCGGCGTGTTCCCCTCGCGGATGGTCACGCCCTCGTCGAACGGCAGCGCCGACGCGTACCGCCAGACGCCGTCGCCCTCGAACTCGTCGAACGTCGGGTAGTCCGCGTACCGCGCTTCCAGCAGGCCGCCGCAGTCAGGGCACTCGTACACCACGTCGTCGAACGGCGCGATGGCGTCGCCGCACTCCACGCACGCCAGCCAGACGCCGTCGTCCGCCACGTCCGGCTTCGGACCGCCCAGCGAGAGGTCAGTCATTGTCGGTGCAAGGGCGCCGAGCGAGAAAAACCCGCGGGCGATGGCAGAAACTGGTGACGAGTCGGGTCGCGACCGACGCGCGACCGGACCGCGGCGTTCTTCGAAGACCGACGGTACGGCTACTCGCGGTGACCGGAGCGCGCGCCTCTCAGTCCTCGAACCCGTCGATGCGGCCGTGGACGTAGTCCGCCCACGCGTCCAGTTCCTCGTGCATCCGCGCTTTCAGGTCGGGGAGCGGGACGGCGTCGTAACAGTACATCTCGCCGCCGTGCTCCATGATTTCCCGGCGGCGGGTCGCGATTTCCTTCTCGTGGAGGCGCGTCAGCGCCCGCGCGACCGTCGAGCGGTCGCGGTCGAGTTCGTCGGCGAGACCGGCGGCGCTGACCTCGCCGTGGTCGCGCAGCGCGAGGTACGTGTCGACGTCGCGCTCGTGGAGGCCGAACACGCACCTGAGGACGTCGCCGAAGTCCGGTTCCTCGACGAGCATCAGCGTCCGGAGCGTGGGGCCGTCCTGCATGCGGGGGGCTACGGCGACCACACTGGTAAATCCCCGTTCGGCTGTGCGCGCCGCGTACACGTCCGGGGTACTGGTTTTCCGTTGGTCGCCGACGGGTCGGGTATGGCGACGGAGACGGCAACCACGTCGACGGTCGAATCGACACTCGCGGACTGGCAGCGCGGCGTCCTCGCCGGCACCGCCGGCGGTGTCGTGTTCGCGGTGATGCTCACGGTACAGATGACGCCCGTCATCGAGATGGCGATTCCCGCGCTGTACGGGCTCTCGGGCGGCGCCGCCGGCTGGGTGGTCCACGTCAGCCACGCGGCCGTGCTCGGCGTCGGGTTCGCGGTACTCGCGCAGGCGGTGGACGTCCGCGGGGCCGCGCGCTCGACTGCCGCTGGAGCCGGCTACGGCGTCGTCCTGTGGGTGGCGCTGGCGGTGTTCGTGATGCCGGTGTGGCTGCAGGCGGTCGGGTTCGGCGGCGCGCCGGGCGTCCCGAACGTCAGCGCGCAGGGCCTCGTCGGTCACGTCGTCTACGGCGTCGTGCTCGGCGCGGTGTACGCCGTCGTCGGCGAGTAGCCACCAGAGACGCCCCTGTTCGGCTCTCAGTACGCGTAACTGTTCTCGGCGACCGCGAGCCGACCGTCCTCCGTACGCGTCAGCGGCGCGTACCGGTCGTCGTCGACGTCCGCGAGGTACGCTTCGAAGTCCTCGCGGAACCCCTCCGGCGGGTCGTCCCAGCGCGAGACGGCGTACTCGACGACTGCGTCCACCGCTGCCGTCTCGCTCCCGTCGCGCGTGACGCCGTAGAACGCCGACGCCGCCTGCTCGCGCAGCAAGACCTCGTCCTGCCAGCAGAACATGCACTCCTGGTCGACGGGCAGAAACTGGACGCCGCGCTCGCGGTGTACCTCGCACTCGACGCGGCGCAGGCCGCCGATTGACCGCATCTCCACGTCGAAGCCGCCGTCGTCGTCGAACTCCACGACGAAGTAGCCGCCGAAGCGCTTGCCGTCCTCCCCCTGGGGCGTCGCCTGCAGGAACGCCGCGTTCAGGCGGCGGTCGAGGCGGCGGCCGAGGTGGGTGTTCCCGCAGAAGTGCGCCTTCCCCTGGAAGTCGTCGGCGAGACGCCACGTCTCCATGTGCGTCACTAGGACGTCGTCCGCGCCGACCTGCGCTGGGTCGTTCGTGAACTGCTGGCCGCCCACCGCGACCGCGCCGCCCTGGGGAATCTCGGTGCCGGCGTCGAGGTCGTAGTCCAGGTCGCCGAAGTAGTCCTGGTTCCCCCACACCCAGACGAGGCCGTGGTCGGCGCGGTCGTCGACGCGTTCGAGGAGGGGTTCGACCGCGCGCAGTTGCTCGACGCCCACCTCGCGGTCGTGGCGCATCGCGCGCGTGAAGTCGCCGACGTGGACCGCGAGGTCGACGCGCTCGTCGCGGTCGTCCAGGTCGTCGAGCACGCGCCGGAGGGACTCGGTGTCGCCGTGGTTGTCGCCCATCACGAGGAACCGCTCGCTCATAGCCGGCCGTCCGCCGAACAGTCAGTTAGGCGCTACGGACTCCGCCAGCGGTCACTCCAGGCGGAGCGGGCCGTCCCTGTCGGCGCCCTCGCCGTCGAACGCGTACGCGAACGCCGGGACGTAGCAGAGCCACGCGACCAGGAAGCCGGCGCCGAACGCGGCGCTGTGCGTGTCGACCGCGGCGACCGCGGCGTCGACGCTGCCGACGACGAGCACGAGGACAGTGAGCGCCGCCAGCGACGGACGGTCGAGCCAGTCGTAGACGACGCCGACGAGCGACCCACCGACGTACGCGAGCGTGTACCGCGCCGCCGCCGTGAGCGCGACGTTCCCCCAGAAAATCGCGCCGACGGGCGCGCCGCCGACGCCGGCCAGCGTGGTCAACCGCGCCATCTGCTCGTAATACGTGTGTCGCGCGCCCAGCAGTGCGGCGACGGAGAGGCAAGCGGTCAGCACGCCGACGACCCGTCCCGCCTTCACGCCCGCACGCGCCGGGTCGGCGCGCTCGACCATCGGGACGCCGGTCAGTCGAGGCGGACGGCCGTCCCGTACGCGATGACTTCCGACCCGCCGTTCGCGATTTCCGAGGACTCCATGCGGACGTTCACGACGGCGTCGGCGTCCATCGAGCGCGCGTCCTCGGCCATCCTATCCAGGGCTTCGTCGCGCGCGTCGGTCAACAGCTCAGAGTACGCTTTCAGTTCGCCGCCCGTGATGTTCCGGATGCTCTGCGTGATGTCGCGGCCGACGTTGCGCGCCTTCACGGTGTTGCCGCGCGCGATGCCCAGGGACTCCTCGACGTCGCGGCCGGGGACAGTCTCGGTCGTGACGAACTCCATACGGCCACTCGGGACGGCGACCGCGATAAAAGTCCGTCCGCGGTCTCACGCCCTGAACACCGCGGCGGCGATCAGTTAGCGAGTTCGACGAGCAGCGCCTTCTGGGCGTGCAGGCGGTTCTCGGCCTGCTGCCAGACGACGGACTGCGGGCCGTCGATGACGTCCGCGGTGACTTCCTCGCCGCGGT
>JBDGQF010000058.1:0-10722 GCA_042219255.1 Halobacterium sp.
CCGTTCTCGGCGGCGAGCCGGAAGTCCAGGACGGCGCGGAACTCGCCGTCGGCGAACTCGAAGTCCTCTGGCGGGACGACGCGCGGACACCGCGGGTGGAACGAGCAGCCCGTGGGCGGGTTCTGTGGGTCTGGGACGTCGCCGGTGAGTTCGATGGCTTCGCCGCGGTCGCGGGGGTCGGGTTCCGGAATGGAGTCCAGGAGGGCTTCCGTGTACGGGTGCTGTGGCGCCTCGAACAGTTCCTCCGTGGGCGCCATCTCGACGATTTCGCCGAGGTACATCACGCCGACGCGGTCGCAGACCTGGCGGACGACGCCGAGGTCGTGGCTGATGAGCAGCATCGAGAGCCCGAGTTCGGACTGGAGGTCGTCCAGGAGCGCGAGAATCTCCGCCTGCACGGAGACGTCGAGCGCGGACACGGGTTCGTCGGCGACGAGGAGGTCTGGGTTGAGGACGAGCGCTCGCGCGAGCGCGATGCGCTGTTTCTGGCCGCCGGAGAACTCGTGGGGGTAGCGGTCGGCGTCGTCCGCGGAGAGGCCGACGCGTTCGAGGATGTCAGCGACGATTTCCTGCTGGCGGTCGTCGTCCCGGAGGCCGTGGATGGCGAGCGGTTCCGCGACGGACTCGCCGACGGTCATCCGCGGGTCGAACGCCGAGTTCGGGTCCTGGAACACCATCTGGGCGCGCCGCCGGAACTCCTTCTGTTCGGTCTTGTCGTACTCGGTGATGTCCTCGCCGTCGAAGTAGACGTCGCCCGCGGTCGGTTCCTCGAGTCGCAGGAGGCTGGTCGCCGTCGTGGACTTCCCGCACCCGGACTCGCCGACGAGGCCGACCGTCTCGCCCTCGCGGACGTCGAAGGAGACGCCGTCGACGGCCTGCACGTGGTCGGTGACGCGGCGCAGTAGGCCCGACCGGACTGGGTAGTGTTTCTCGAGGTCGCGGACGGCGAGGAGGGCGTCGTCAGTCATCGTCCACCTCCACGGGCGCGGGTTCGTCGTACTCCGGCCCGTACAGGACGCAGGACGCCTCGTGGTCGTTGCCCACTTCCTCGAAGTCCGGCTGGTCGCCCTGCTCGCAGGCGGGGACGGCGTGCGGGCACCGCGGGTGGAACCGACAGCCGGCGGGCGGGTCGGTGGGGTCTGGGAGCGTGCCGCCGATGGTCTCGACGGCGCGGCCCTGTCCGGGCAGGCAGTTCAACAGCGCTTCCGTGTACGGGTGCGAGGGGTTCTCGAACACCTGGTAGACGTCGCCGGTCTCCATCACTTTCCCGGCGTACATCACGACGACGCGGTCGGCGATTTCCGCGACGACGCCGAGGTCGTGCGTGACGAACAGCATCGCCATGCCGCGCTCCTCCTGGAGTTCGTCGAGGAGGCGCAACACCTGGGCCTGGATGGTGACGTCCAGCGCCGTCGTCGGTTCGTCCGCGATGAGGAGGTCTGGGTCGCAGGCCAGCGCCATCGCGACGACGACGCGCTGTTTCATGCCGCCGGAGAACTGGTGGGGGTAGTCGTCGATGCGCTCGCGGACGTCCCCGATGCCGACGCGGTCGAGCAGTTCGACGGCGCGCTCGCGGGCGGCGGACTTCGGGACGTCGCGGTGCAGGCGTATCGCTTCGACAATCTGGTCGCCGACGGTGTAGACGGGGTCGAGGGCGCCCTGGGGGTTCTGGAAGATGTGGCCGATGCGGCCGCCGCGGTACGCCTTCAGTTCCTTCGGGGACATCGACGCGAGGTCGTCGCCGTCGAAGACGACTTCGCCGCGCGTGATTCTCCCGGGTGGCGTCGGGATGAGTTTCGTAATCGACTCGCAGGCGACGGTCTTCCCGGAGCCGGACTCGCCGACCAGGCAGACCGTCTCGCCGGGTTGGACGTCGAAACTGACGCCGTCGACTGCGCGGACTGTGCCGTCGTCGGTGTCGAACTGGGTGTGTAGGTCGTTGACGGAGAGCAGTGGGTCTGGCATCTACGCCACCTCCTTGGGGTCGAGGACGTCGCGGGCGGTGTCGCCGAAGACGTTGAACGCGAGGACGGTGCAGACGAGGAACAGCGTGGCGAAGCCGATGACCCACCACTTCTGGTCCCAGGCCATGTAGCGGCCGTGCAGCGACCGCCGCAGGATGCCGCCGAGCGACCGCAGCGCGACCGTGTTCAGTTTCAGGTACGCGAGCGCGACCTGCGCGAGAATCAACAGCGGAATCTGTCTGGTGAGCGCGGTGACGACCGTCGCCGTCGAGTTCGGGACGATGTGCCGGCGGATGACGTGGAGGTCGCTTGCGCCCGCGCTCCGGGCGGCCCGCACGTAGCCGTTCTCGCGGCGCTCCAGGGTCTCGCTGCGGACGAGGCGCGCGATACCGCCCCAGTTCAGGAGCCCGAAGACGAGCGCGAGCGTGAACAGCCCCTTCCCGAGGTACATCGTCGCGACGATGATGTAGACGACGATGGCGGGGACGGTCTGCTGGACGTCGACGTACCGCATCAGGACGTCGTCGACCCACCCGCCGAAGTAGCCGGCGGTGGTGCCGACGGCGGTGGCGACGACGACCATAATCATCGCGGCGGCGAGCGACAGTTTCAGCGCGATGTGCGCGCTGTACATGATGACGTTCACCATGTTTTCGCCGACGCGCGTGGTGCCCAGGGGGTACTGCCAGGAGCCGTGACAGACGTTGCCCGTCACGGTGCCGACGCACCTGTAGGGGTGGACGTCGTCCATGTTCACCGTCCCCCAGACCGGCGGCTGGAGGTTCGCGTAGAAGTCCACGCGCGGCATCCCGAGGAGTTCCGGGCCGACGAGGCCCAGCAGTCCGAACCCGAGGATGTACGCGAGACTCAGGACGCCGGCGGGCCTGCGCAGGAACTCCCGGACTGAGGACGCCGACCGCTGCCTGTCGGTGGCCAGCGGGACGACGCCGTACCGGACGAACAGGATGCAGGACAGGAAGAACACCCAGTCCATGCGCGTGACGTCCCAGGTGCCGATCAGCGATGGCGGGGACACGACGTAGTCGTACGTGAAGACGGCGGCCAGGGCGGCGACGGCGGCGACGAACCCGACCGTCCGGAGGCGGACGTCGAGGACGCCGCTGGAGCGACTGCTCCAGTCGATACTCGTGAATAACGGGGCCTCGTGCTCCGTGGAGGGCATGAGTGCGGTTCGTCTCACGGATTATGGACAATCGTTATAAAACTTTGTGAGTGCGTTCACAGGTCGCACGCGTCCGGCGGCCCCGGCAACTCGGCGCTGGCGTCCGGGCGCGACAGCGCAGGCAGCGGACGCGGGACGCTAGCGTGCGGGGATGCAGACGCGGGACGCCAGCGTCCGGAGACGCAGGACGGCGGCGTCCGCGGGCGCGGACAGCGTAACTATTATTGTGGCCGGTTGTCAGGAACCGCGTGGTAATGCCCTCCACACAGCCCTCCACGCCCAGCGGTGGTGTCGCGTGAGTTTCGCGACGTACGTCGGCCGGCGGACGCTGTTCGCGCTGCTGGCCGTCTACCTCGTCGTCACCGCGACGTTCGCCGTTGTCGCGCTCACGCCGAACACCGACCTCGGCGGCGCCATCGGCAGCATGCAGCGCAGCGGCGCCACGCCCGCCGAAATCGACGCGTTCGTCGAACAGTACCGCGAGGAGCGCGGCCTCGACGACCCGCTGCACGTCCGGTACGTCGACTGGCTGGCGGACGTCAGCACGCTCGACTTCGGGTACTCGTTCGCGATGGAGACGGAGGTGTCGGACGTGCTCTGGCCGGGCGTCCAGCGGACCGCGTTCTACACCATACCAGCGCTGGTGTTCGCCGTCCTGCTCGGGACGCTCCTCGGCGCGATTTCGGGGTCGCTGAACGGCGGCGTCTCCGACTGGACGGCCCGCATTATCGTGTACGCGGCCGTCGGCGTGCCGACGTTCATCGGCGCGTTCGTGTTCCTGAAGCCGTTCTACGCCGACATCGAGTGGATACGGTTACTCAGGTGGGACCACACGCCGTTCTACAACCGCGGGTTCGTCGTCAACCCGAACGCGGGCCTGTGGCCGACGTCGAACCCGCTGCGGTTCCTCGCGCCCGCGGCGATTTTCGCGCTCGCGCTCGTCGGCTGGCAGCTGCGGTACGTGCGGACGGCGTACCTCGACAGGGACGGCGACGAGTCCGTGAAACTGCACGCCGCGAAGGGCGCGGGACGCGTCCGGCGCGCGCGCCACGTCCTCCGGAACGCCGCCGTCCCCATCGTGTCGGCGTCGCTGTCCGAACTGCTCGCCGTCGTCCTGTTGAACATCTACGTCATCGAGACGGTGTTCGGCATCCAGGGGGTCGCCGCGCTCAACATGATTGCCGTCCGCGCGCGCGACATGCCCTTGGTCATCGCGACGTCGCTGGTGCTGGCGCTCGGCGGCATCCTCGCCAGTTACGTCCAAGACCTCCTGTACGGCTACCTCGACCCGCGCATTGGCACGGAGTAAAACCTGTCTGCGTGCGCTTTCACTCCGCGTGCGCGTCCTTCACGCCGTCGACGGTCTCCGCGACGGCGTCCGCGCCCTCGTCGTGCAGGAGGTCGCCGACCACGATGGTGTCCGCCTGCGCGCCCATCTCGTAGGCGGCGTCGTAGTCGCGGATGCCGCCGCCGTAGAACAGCGTCGCGTCGTCCAGCGCGTCCTGCGCGGCGCCCACGACGTCCGGGTCGCCGAGCGTCCCCGAGTACTCCACGTAGACGATGTCCTGGCCGAGCATGCGTTCGGCGACCGTCGCGTACGCCGCCACGTCGTCCGCGCCGAGGTCGCAGTCCGCGTCCGTGTACTCCGCGACGCTCGCCTCCGGGTTCAGGACGATGTACGCTTCCGTCGCCGTGCGCTCCCAGTCCAGGTCGGCGATGCGCACCCACTCCTTGTGCGCGCCCGTAATCCAGAACGGGTCGCCGGCGTTCAACACGACCGGCACGAGGTAGCCGTCGAGCGCGTCGTCCTCCACGACGACCGCCGGGTTCGACGGCTCCTGGTAGAGCGGGACGTCGTGCTTGCGGCACGCGTCGATGACGCGCTTCATCTTCTCGGTCGTGACGTCCATCGTGCCGCCGACTTCGATGGCGTCCGTGCCGGTCTGGCAGACGTCGTCGAACGTGTCGCCTTCCACGAGCGACTTGTCCGGGTCGACCTTCAGGACGTGGTCCCAGTCGTCCCACGGGGTAGTCATGTCCCTCCGTTTCAATGCGCGCGCAAAAACCCCTTCGATGCGCGCACTCCGCGACAGCACTCCGCAGGCGTCCGAACTCGCGGGCCGGCCGGGGCGTAGCGCTGGCTGTGAGCAGTGGTGCCGAGGACGGTGCGGCCGCTAGCCGGCGCAGTGAACAGAGAGAAAGCGCGGGTATCCTACCCGTGGATGCCCATCGCTTCGATCTGCTCCTGGTAGCGGTTCCGGATGGTGACTTCCGTCACCTGCGCGACGTCCGCGACCTCGCGCTGGGTCTTCTTCTCGTTGCAGAGCAGGGAGGCGGCGTAGATGGCCGCCGCCGCGTAGCCGGTCGGGGACTTTCCGGAGAGCAGTCCCTTCTCGGCGGTCGTCTCGATGATGTCGTTGGCTTTCGCCTGGACTTCCTCGGAGAGTTCCAGTTCCGAACAGAACCGCGGCACGTACTTCTTCGGGTCGACCGGCTTCATCTCCAGGCCGAGTTCCTGGGAGATGTAGCGGTACGTCCGTCCGATTTCCTTGCGCTCCACCCGGGAGACCTCCGAAATCTCTTCGAGGCTCCGGGGGATGCCTTCCTTCCGGCAGGCCGCGTACAGCGCGCTCGTCGCGACGCCCTCGATGGAGCGCCCGCGGATGAGGTCTTCCTTGAGCGCGCGCCGGTAGATGACCGACGCGACCTCACGCACCGACCGCGGCACGCCGAGCGCGGACGCCATGCGGTCGATTTCCGAGAGCGCGAACTGCAGGTTGCGCTCGCCGGCGTCCTTCGTGCGGATGCGCTCCTGCCACTTCCGCAGGCGGTGCATCTGCGAGCGCTTCTTCGACGAGATGGAACGCCCGTAGGCGTCCTTGTCCTTCCAGTCGATGGTCGTCGTCAGTCCCTTGTCGTGCATCGTCTGCGTGGTCGGTGCGCCGACCCGGGACTTCTCCTGTCGCTCCTGGTGGTTGAACGCGCGCCATTCCGGACCGGGGTCGATCTGCTCTTCCTCGACGACGAGGCCGCAGTCGTTGCAGACCAACTCCGCGCGGTCCGAGCTCTTCACGAGGTTGTCAGAGCCGCACTCCGGGCACTCCCGTACGCCCTCCTCGGACTCCTCCTGCTCCGTCTCTGTTTCTCGCTCCCGCTGGCGAGTGGACCGTGTCATCGCACTTTTATATTAGCGTCACGCAAACATTTAAATCCGTTGGCGGTGTTGGCGCGTAGTTCAGGCAACACAATTCGGCGCGTCACGCGCCGAATCCCGCCGACAGCGGCGCGGAGACCCCTGACAGACCGCCGTTCCGTTTAGTAACCCATTTACGGGAAGCGGGGTGACGTCGACTCAATGCCCACCGTCGAGTGCGACGTCGACGCCGCGCGCGAACGCCTCGAAGCCGCGGGCGCGTCCTTCTCCGAGGGGAACTCCGAGTACGAGCGCTGGCACGCCGACCTCGGGGACGCACACGCCGTCGCCTACGACGACAAACTCGTCGTGCAGGGCAGCGACCCCACGGACATCACGGCCGTCGTCCAGCCAGACCGCGGCGGCCGCGTGCACGCGTACTTCGACGGCGCGAGCCGCGGCAACCCCGGCCCCGCGTCCGTCGGCTGGGTGCTCGTCTCCGGTGACGGCATCGTCGCCGAGCAAGGTGAACGTATCGGCCGCGCGACCAACAACCAGGCCGAGTACGAAGCACTGCTCGCCGTCCTGGAGGCCGCCGTCGAGTTCGGGTTCAACGAAATCGAACTCCGCGGCGACAGCCAGCTCGTCGTCAAGCAAGTGAAAGGCGCGTGGGACACCAACGACCTGGAACTCCGCGAGAAGCGCGTCCGCGCCCGCGAACTCCTCGAACGGTTCGAGGACTGGTCGCTGACGCACGTTCCGAGAGAGGTAAACGACCGCGCCGACGAACTAGCGAACGAAGCACTCGACGATGACTGACCTCCCCGAGGACGTCGTCCGGGAAGCCGAACGCCTCACTCGGCTCGCCCGCGACGCCGTCGACGACAACGCCGCCGACGCGTACCGCGACCGCCGCGACGACCTGCTCGCCGACCACGGGTTCGTCGCGCACGTCCGCGAGTCCGACGACACGCTCGTCTGCCATCCCGCGGACTGGCTGGACGACGACGGCACCGTCCGCACCGGCGACGTCGAGGACACCGACCGCGCCGCCGAAGTCTCGCTCGCCGGCCCCGGCGAGCAGGGCGACTACGAGGAAGCCGTCGAACGCAACGAAGAATTAGTCGAGCGTGTGCGCGACGAGCACGGCGACGTCCACGGCGACAACGTCGCGGCGTTCGCTGACTTCATGAACAACCACTACGCGCGCCCGCTGGACACCGCCAGCGACCGCGAGCGCCGCGAGTTCCTCGACGACTACTTCCCGCGGAACGCGTGGCCGACCGACGAACAGCGCGAAGCCGTCGAGCGCTCGCTCGACCTGGCGTTCGAAGTCGCCGGCGCGGACGACGGCCGCGACGAGGAGTCCGCGCCCGAACAGTAGGGCCGTAGTCTTTTCACCAGTCAGCGACGCTGGACGGCGCCGCCGCTGTGGGCCGGAAATGAAGTGAGGAAGGTGGGCGCGTGTGCCTTAGTTCTCGGCGACGATGTCGCGGACCTGTTCCTTGCGGTCGTCGTCCGTGAGGAACTTCGAGAGCGTCCACTCGAGGTCGTCGAGCACGGCGTCGAAGCCGTCGTCGGTCAGTTCGTACTGGTTCGTCCGCTTGTCCAGTTCGGACTTCTCGACGAGGCCCTTGTTGACGAGGTCGTCGAGGTTCGGGTACAGGCGGCCGTGGTTGACTTCCTGGCCGTAGTAGTCCTCGAGTTCGCGTTTGATGGCGAGCCCGTAGCGGGCTTCCTCGGCGAGTACAGTCAGGATGTTCTTCTGGAACGCAGTCAGGTCCCGCACGTCCGTACGTGCAGCGGGTTGTGCCTCTGACATACCAGGACAAACGTCACGTGGATATTTAAACATGTCTCAATAGACCGCATTTTCCGCCGTTCGGGATGCGAAAACTCTTTTTTCGCCCAGACTGCACGTCCTGCCCATGGTGAATCTCTGGGAAGACCTCGAGACGGGACCGGACGCGCCGGACGTCATCTACGCAGTCGTCGAGTGCCTGAAGGGCGAACGCAACAAGTACGAGTACGACAAGGACATTCCGGGCGTCGTCCTCGACCGCGTCCTCCACAGCAACGTCCACTACCCCTCGGACTACGGCTTCATCCCGCAGTCGTACTACGACGACGGCGACCCGTTCGACGTGCTGGTGCTCGTGAAAGACCAGACGTTCCCGGGCTGCGTCATCGAGGCCCGTCCGGTCGCGCTGATGAAGATGGACGACGACGGCGAGAAGGACGACAAGGTCATCGCGGTGCCGGACGAGGACCCGCGCTACGACCACGTCGACGACCTCGACGACCTGACCCAGCAGCAACTCGACGAAATCGAGGAGTTCTTCGAGACGTACAAGAACCTCGAGGAGGGCAAGGAGGTCGAGACGCTGGGCTTCGAGGACGCGCAGGCCGCGAAGGACGCCATCGAGCACGCCCAAGACCTCTACGACGAGAACTTCGCGTAACGCGTCACCGCTCTCGTATTTTTCGCGCGGAGCCCCGGACTGCACAGCTACGGCCGTCGCCCTGATGCCATTTGTCCCCGCACTGCGCCGTCGCATAACCACGGGGTATGACCGACGCCCGGCCTGATGTGTTATGCGTATGGGTAATTATTTGGGTGTGCCGGCGGTACAGTGGGACGTGATGGCAGCGAACCAGCAGTCGTTCGGCATCGACCACGTCACCGTCGTCCCGGACAACTTCCAGACCGGCGAATCCGACGACGAGACGCGCCGAACACCCGATTCTTCCTGACCCGCCGTTTCACTGCCGCCGCCCCGAGTGCGTGGGGGTAACATACTTAACCGTCCGCGTGGACTTCCGGCTACATGCTCCCCGAGGTCGGCCCGGTCTCCGCGTCCACCATCGCAATCGTCGCCGGCACCATCGTCGCCGGTGGCGCGGGCGGCTACGCCCTCACGGCGGCAATCCGGCGGCGGCGCGCGGAGACGAAAGACGAGGACTTCGTACAACTCCGGGACACCATCGCGGGCCTCGAGTCCGTCGCGCTCGTCGTCCCGGAGAACCCCAGCGTCGACGCCCTCGCCGCCGCAATCGGCCTCCGCGAACTCTGCAAGGAGTGGGGCGTCTCCGCGCGCGTGTTCGCCGAAGGCGACGTCACCAGCGACGACGCCAAAGCCTTCTGTAACCTCTTCAACCTCTCGCTGAACGTCGCCGACGACCCACTGGACGACTACGACGGCGCGGTCGCGGTCGGCGGCGGCGGCACCGTCCCGTCGTTCGCCAACCGGCCGCCCGTCGTCGCCGTCGTCCGGCACCGGCCCGCCGCCGTCGACCACCCGCTCGTCGTCGCCGGGAACGAAGCCGGCGCCACCTCCACCATCGTCGCGCGGTTCATCGAGCGCGCTGGCCGCACCCCCGAACAGGACGTCGCCACCGCGCTGCTGTACGGCATCCGCGCCGGCACCCGCGAGTTCCGGCGCGTGCGCTCCCGCGAGGACTTCCAGGCCGCCAGCTTCCTCCAGGAGTTCGCCGACCAGGGCACCATCGACGCGCTCCGCGCGCCCGGCATGAGCGGCGAGACGTTCGACGTCATCGGGCACGCCATCGCGAACCGCGAGCGCCGCGCGAGTTTCGCCGTCACGAACGTCGGCACCGTCCCCTCCGTGAGCGCGCTCGAAGAAGCCGCGGACACGCTCCTCCGCCTCGACGGCGTCTCCTCGGCGGCCGCGTTCGGCGTCCACGAGGACACCGTCGTCACCGCGTGCCGCGCCGACGACGTCCGCACGAGCGCGATGGACGTCCTGTCGACGGCGTTCGACCAGACCGAGGCGCTCGGCGGCGACGCCGACACCGCCACGGCGCGCGTCCCGCTCGGCCTGTTCAGTCGCGTCAGCTCAGACCAGCAGGGGACGCTGGACGAACTCATCGACGCCAGCACGCGGAAAGCGCTGTTCTCGTCGTTCGAGCAGGCCTGACGCGGTCGGCGGCGGCGCGCCCGCCACTCGCCCGTTCGCCGTCTGGTAAACGTGGCCGGTATCCCGGACGCCGGCCAGCCTTCGCCACATAACCAACCCTTTAGTGCGTCAGCGGCTACTCCGCGTGTATGGGCCTGTTCGACCGACTCCGCGGCGACGAGGCGTCGCGGGTCGCGTTCATCGGCATCGACGGCGTCCCGTACAGCCTCGTCCGGGACGAACCCGAGACGTTCCCGAACCTCCACGACATCATCGACGAGGGCGCCGGCGGCGCCATCGACAGCATCGTGCCGCCCGAGTCCAGCGCGTGCTGGCCGTCGCTCACGACGGGCGTCAACCCCGGCGAGACGGGCGTCTACGGGTTCCAGGACCGCGAGGTCGGGAGCTACGAGACGTACGTCCCGATGGGCCGGGACGTCCAGGCGATCCGCGTCTGGGACCGCGTCGAGGACGCCGGCCGGGACGCCACCGTCCTGAACGTCCCCGTCACGTTCCCGCCGCAGC
>JBDGQF010000062.1:0-10721 GCA_042219255.1 Halobacterium sp.
GAGGAGTTCGAGGACGGTGAACGCGTCGTGGATGCACGCCACGTCGACGTCGCCCTGGTCGCGGCCGGCGGCGCCGAACGCCTGCTCGCCGGCGTCCGCGACGCTCTCGATGTGCAGGAGGTCGTCGCGCTCCGCGACGGCGTGCGTGCCGACGGCGCTCTCACACGCGCGCACGGTCACGGCGCCGTCGCCAGCGGTCTCGGGCGACTGGATGAGCACGGCGGCGGCGCCGTCGCTGGTCGGACAGCAGTCGTAGAGGCGCAGCGGGTCGGCGACCAGCGGCGACTCCGCGGCGTCCTCGACCGCAATCTCGTCCTGGAACTGCGCGTACTCGTTGCGCGCGCCGTTCGCGTGGTTCTTCGCCGCGACCGACGCCAGCGCCTCGTAGGGCGCGCCGTACCGCCGGAGGTAGGCGTCCGCCGCGAGACCGCCGAACGACGGCAGCGTGACGCCGTACGCGTGCTCGCGCGGGTGGACGATGCTCCCGATGACGCCGGTCGCGGTCTCCGTGCTCGCGCCGGACATCTTCTCGCCGCCGACGACGAGCGCGGTGTCGGCGGCGCCCGACGCGACGGCCTGTACGCCGCGCTGGAACGCGGACGCGCCGCTCGCGCTCGTGTTCTCGACGCGGTCGGCCTGCGCGCCGTGCGCGCCGAGACTCGCCGTGAGTGCGTTGTGGAGACCGGAGACGCCGTCGAACGCCTCGGCGGCCATGTTCGCGACGTGGACGGCGTCGACGTCGCTGGCGGCGACGCCGGCGTCGTCGATGGCGCGCGCCGCCGCAGTCTCCAGGAGTTCGTGAATCTGGGCGTCGGCACTCCCGCGGAACCGCGTCATGCCGGCGCCCGTCAGACAGACGTGGCCATCCATGGGGCTCGGTAGCACCGTTCTCGGGGCGCGGCATCAAGATTGGGGACGGCCCAGTTCGTTGCCGGCGACCGCTCCCGGCACGAATCGCTGGCACCCGACGTTGTTTCACCGGGGCGTCGCACGAGAGCGTATGGCACGCGTCGAGCAACTCGACCCCGAAGAGATCGACGACCCGGAACTGAACGACATCTTCTCGTTCATCCGCGAGAAGCAGGGCGCCGTCCCAAACCACTTCAAAGTAGAGGCGAACTTCCCCGAGCCATTCGTCCACCTGTTCTACGCGCAGCGCGCGCTCTGGGAGGACGGCCCGCTGTCGATGGAACTCGTCGAGAAAATCGCCGTCGCCGTCTCGCTGGCGAACGGCTGTGACTACTGCGCCGGCGCGCACTGCACCATCCTCGACGGCGCGGGCGCCGACCGCGAGGAGATTCTGGCGTTCCAGGAGGGCGCCGCCGACGGCGACCTCTCGGCGTTCGAGCAGGCGACCATCGACTTCGCGCTCCAGGTCAACGACGACCCCCACGGCGTCACCGACGAGACCATCGAGACGCTCCGCGACGGACACGGCCTCTCGGACGCCGCGCTCCTCCAACTCGTCCACGCCGTGAACGTGTTCGGCGCCGCGAACCGCGTGAACATCGTCTTCGACACGGACTACGACCACGAGTGGGCGCGCGACGACCTCGCGACCGACGACGAGGAGGCAGCCGTCGACGCCGGCCACTAACCCCGGCCTGGCCGACCGGCACAGCGAGGACGCCAGTGCGACGGAGACCGCGGCGTTGCACGCGTCTACGCCCATAATTATATATGAGATAACGGTATCTACTGGAACGTGAGCAACTCCGCAGACTTGCGGGTAGTCAACGCCAAAGTCGTGACGCCCTCCGGCACAATCGACGGCGGCGTGGCGGCCCGCGACGGCAAGATTCTGAAGGTCGGGACGGAACCGAACCTGCCCGACGCCGACCGCACCATCGACGCCGACGGCAACTACCTCATCCCGGGGTTCATCGACCCCCACGTCCACTGGGGGCTGTCCCGGTACGAGTACGAGTACCACGAAGGCCTCGAGCACGACTTCGAGACCGAGACGCGGGGCGCCGTCCACGGCGGCGTCACCACCGTCTGTAACTTCCTCCTCCAGCCGGAGCCGTACGCGCCGGACATGGAGTTCTTCAAGCAAGCCGGCAGGGAGAACTCCTACATCGACTTCGCGTACCACGCCATCATCCACAAGGACGACCACTTCGACGAGATTCAGGAACTCGCCGCCGAGGGCGTCCGGTCGTTCAAGATTTTCTTCAACTGGTACAAGTACGCCGCGCCGGAACTCGGCATCGAGCACTCCGACGCCGGCCGCGTCTACGACCTGCTCTCCCAGGTCGCGGACATCAACAACGGCGTCGTGATGTTCCACGCGGAGAACGAAGACCTCGCGCACGAGCGCCGCCAGGAACTCCAGGCGGAGGGCCGCAACGACCTGAAGGCGTGGTCGGAGTCCGCGCCGAACATCTGCGAGGCGATGCAAATCGAGCAAATCGCCCAGCTCACCGAGTTCACGGACTCGCGGTCGTACATCGTCCACATGAGCACGGGCGAGGGCGTCGACATCTGCGAGCGCTACCAGGAGCAGGGCGTGAACATCCACGCCGAGACGCTGCCCGCGTTCCTCTGTCACACGAAAGAGGACGAGGAACTCGGCACGTGGGGGAAGATTAGTCCGCCGCTGCGCGGCGAGGCGTCCAAGAAACGCCTCTGGGAAGGCCTCCGGAACGGCGTCGTCGACTACATGGGCACCGACCACTGCCCGCACAAAATCGAGTTCAAGGAGAAGGACACGGGCAAACACGGCGACATCTGGGACGCCATCCCCGGCGACAACAACGGCATCGAGTACTTCCTGCCCGTGATGATGAGCGAGGGCGTGAACAAGAACCGCATCAGCATGGAGCGCCTCGTCGAAATCTGCTGTGAGAACAACGCCAAGCGCTGGGGCCTCTACCCGCGCAAGGGCGCGCTCGTCGAGGGCAGCGACGCCGACATTGTCATCGTCGACCTCGACAAGAGCAAGGTCGTCGACGAGGACTTCTACCACACGATGGAACCGCGGTACTCGACGTTCCACGGCGAGGAACTCACCGGCCTCCCGACGCACACCATCGTCGGCGGCGAGGTCGTCGTCGAGGACGACGAACTGCAGGTCGACAAAGGCGGCCGCGACTACCTGCCGCGGTACGACGAAGGCGTCCCACGGGAGTAACGCGACCGCGGGGCACGAGAGACGCGCCGCGTCTCTCGGCGTCCCGCGCGAATGACGTGAGCGCGGGGCTCGATTGGCGAGCGCAGCGAGCCAATCGGCGTCCCTCGTAACAGCGACTGAGTCGTAGCTAGCGATTGAGTCGTAGCCAGCGACTGGGTCGCGGCCGACCGCAGCGCCGTATTTTCTCGGGAGTAGGGTGACAGTGGGTCGATAGCCGACAATCGCGCCAGTCAGCGGCCCTCGTCGCCGTCCAGGGTGGCGGCTTCGTCGGCGTCGAGGCGGAACGGCCGGAGGCTGGCCGCCATCTCGTCGGCGATGCCGTCGACGTCCGCGGAGCGGTCGGCGACATCGCCGACGGACTCGCGTTGCTGCTGGACGCCGGCGGCGACCTGCTGCATGCGCGCGCTGACGTCCTCGCTGGACTCAGCGACCTCCTCGACGAGACGGTGGACGGTCTCCGCGCTCTGCGCCTGGTCTTCGGTGGCGTCCGTAATCTCGGTGAGGCCGTGGTTCGTCTCCGCGATTGCGTCGTCGATGTCCTCGATGCGCTCGACGACATCCTCCACGACGGCGGCGCCGCGCTCGACCTCCGTGGTGCTCTCCTCGATGGCGTCGGCAGTGGTGTCGATGCCGGCCTTCAGGTCGGCGACGTTCTCCGCGATTTCCGCGACCGCGTCCTTGGACTCCTCGGCGAGCGCCTTCACCTCGTCGGCGACGACCTTGAAGCCGTCACCGCCGTCGCCCGCGCGCGCCGCCTCGATGTTCGCGTTCAACGCGAGCAGGCTCGTCTGGTCGGCTATCTCGTCTATCATCTCCGTCATCTCGTTGATGACGTCCATCTGGGACTCCAGGGACTGCACGACCTCGCGGTTGCGCTCGGCGGCGTCCATCGCCGCCTCCATTCGGTCGATGGCGACTTCGGCCTCGTCGCTGCCCTGGGACGCGAGGTCGGCGGCGTCCGCCGCGAGGCGGTCGATTTGCTTCGCGGTCGCCGCAATCTCCTCGACCGTCGCCGACAGTTCTGAGACGTTCGCTTCCGCGCGCTCGCTGCGCGCCGCCTGCTCCTCGGCGACGTCCGTGACTTCCTCGCTGGACTCCTCGATTTCGGCGATGGCGGTGCGCGCCTGTTCGCTTGCGTCGTTCAGCGTCGCCGCAATCGACTCCAGGTCGGCGGCGTGCTCGCGGGCGTCCTCCAGCGCGCCGCGAGTGTTCCGCACCGCGTAGTTGAAGTCCGCCGCCATCTCGTCGAACTCGCGGTAGACGTTCCGGATGGCGTCGAACTCCGCGTCCGGTTCGCGGACCTCGGCCTCGACGGTGAAGTCGCCGGACGCCAGCGCGTCCAGGCTCTCCTTGAGTTCCTCGACGACCTCGCTCTGGTAGGCCTCCAGTTCGGCTTCGCGCTCCTCGAGTTCGACGCGCTCGGTGACGTCCTGGTTGATTTCGAGCGCGCCGACGACGTCGCCGTCCGGCCCGTGGAACGGCATCACGGTGCGACTCACTGGGATTTCCTCGCCGTTCACGACGACGGTGTCTTCGAGGTTCCGGACTGCTTCGCCGGTCTCCAGTACTTCGCGCATGACCGAGTTGTCGGCTTCGTCGTAGTCGAACAGCGAGTCCCCGTACAGTTCGCCGGGTTCGCGGTCGAAGAGTTCGCGGGCTTCCTCGTTGAGTTTCGTGAAATAGCCCTCGTCGTCCACGATGAACACGGGATACCCGAGGCCGCTCATGATGCTCTCGGCGACGGTGCCGACCGTCGCGCGCTCCCGCCACGCCTCCGGGACGTGGTCACCGTCGTGCTCCCACTCTCTGGGGTCGTGCTCGTCGGCCGTCCACTCGCCGTCTCTCCCGGCGGCGCTCGCTTCCGCTGCTGGGGCGCTGCCGGCGTCACCCCGGGCCGACCCCGTGACACCGGCGATGATGCCCCCGATGAATTCGAACATAGGCTCTCTGTCACCCTCGAACGATATCTTCGTCTTACACAAGTTACTTAAATCCCACTGGCCAGGTCTCAGCGCTGATACTGACAGACGGACACAGACGAGGCGGAGGAAAACCGGCATGTATCAGAATTCACGGTATATTAGCGACTAGTAGAGAAACAAACAGACGAGTCGAATATTCACTCAGAGACAACATTCGATGGATTTGCACGACTATCCGAGCCCAAGTTACCGATAAACTCTCTATAGTCTAGTCAGCTCGAATGAAAAAGTATCAGACGTATCAGTTTAAATTGTCAAGTAGCTCCGCGCAGCACTCGCGTGCTGCGGCGACGTGCTCGTCGGCGCGCTCGTCGCCGGTGGCGTCCACGTGCGAGAGCAGTTTTCGGGCCTGCTGGACGCGCTCCTGGACGACCTGCTCGCTCGTGTCGGGTTTCAGCGCGTCCGCGACGACGGCCTGCGCTTCGCCGAGGTAGCGACTCGCGGACGTCTCGACTGGTCGCTCACCGGTCGCTTCGAGGTGGTCGTGGAGCGCCCGCAAGCGGTCGTCAGGCATGTTCGCTGCCGGACTCCGTGACGCGGACGCCCTTCGCGGAGAGGTGGCGCATCCGGCTTCGCGCGTCGTCCTCCTCCTCGGTGCCTCTCGTGGCGAGCACGAACAACAGCGACTGGCCGCCGGGGCGCATCGTGCGGCCGGCGCGCTGGGCGCCCTGGCGGCGACTCCCGCCGAGGCCGGACGCGACGATGGCGAGTTCCGCGTCCGGCAGGTCGATGCCCTCGTCGCCGATGCGGGACACCACGAGCGTGTCCAGTGCGCCCGTGCGGAACTGGTCGAACAGGGACTCGCGCTCCACGTGGCGCGTCTCCCCGCTGACGAACGGCGCGCCGATTTCGTCGGCGATGCGGCGGCCCTGCTCGAGGTAGTCCACGAACACCAGCGCCTGCTTGTCGGTGTGCTGCGAGAGCAGGTGCTGAATCTCCTCGTCCTTCGCTGGGTTCTCCGCGGCGAGACGGCGGCGCGTGTGTCCGCTCTCGGCGGCGTACTCGTAGCGCGCGTCGTCGTCCAGCCACGGCACGTACCGGATTTCCACTGTCGGCTCCGCGACGTAGCCCGCCTCGAACAGCGCGTCCCAGTCCGTGCCGATAGGCGGCCCGATGAGCGTGTAGATGTCCATCTCCTTGTCGTCCTCGCGCACCGGGGTCGCGGACAGCCCCAGGCGGTGCTTGCTATGGAGGTCGGCAGACCGCCGGAACACGTCCGAGGGGATGTGGTGCGCCTCGTCGTAGACGATGAGCCCCCACTCGCGGTCGTCGAAGACGTGCCGGTGGCGGTCCATGCCGGCGGTCTGGTAGGTCGCGATGGTCACGGGTCGGAGGTTCTTCTCGCCGCCGTGGTACTCGCCAATCTGGTCTCTCGTGAGGTCGGTGTTCGCGAGCAGTTCGTCGCGCCACTGCGCCGCCAGCTCCCGGCTCGGCACCAGAATCAGCGTCTCGCCGCCGACGGCCTCCAGCACGCCCATCGCCGCCACCGTCTTCCCCGAGCCAGGCGGCCCGACGAGCACGCCCGAACTCGCGTCCAGGAACCGCTCCACCCAGTCCGCCTGGTAGTCCCGGAGTTCCAGGTCGACGTCCACGTCCAGTGGCTCCCCGGTCTCCAGGTCGCGGTCGTCCTGCACCGGATATCCGGCCTCGTAGAGCGTGCGCTTCAACTCCGCGACCTTGTTCTCCGCGACCCACGCCTCCGTGTCCGAGATGGGCGCACGCAAGACGTCGTCGGCGAGGTGCTGGTCGGCGACGTTCCCCAGCAGGCTCTCGGACTTCGCCTCCAGCACCACGTACCCGTCCTCGTGCGTCACCAGGCGGAACCGGGTCGCGCGCGTCCACTGCTCCTCCACCCAGTCCTTCAACCCGGGGCAGTCCCGCGGCAGCACGCGGTCAATCGCCGCCAACAACTCCGCCAGGGACTCGAACGGCGCCGCCCACACGTCCTCCTCGCGCACCACGTACCGGTAGCTCCCCGTCCGCGTCGTGTCCGCGAGGTGCGCGAACCGCGACAACTGCGCGCGCGTGAACTGCGACGGCTGGTCGACCACAATCTCCCGCCGGTCCGGGAACGGCACCACGCGCTCCCGGTCGGTGAGCTCCAGCCAGTCCCGCGGATACCACACCACGGGGTCGTTCTCCACGTCCGCCCGCTCCACGTCCCCCGACTCCGCCAAGTCGGCGAGCGCGTCCGCCGCCTCCGCCTGCGAACAGTCCAGCGCCCGCGCCACCTGCTCCGCGGTCGCCACCGGACGCCCCAGGTCTTCCAGGGCGTCGTGGAACGCCTCCTGCGAAATGTCAGTCACTGCACTGTCGTACGCGGCGCGGGGAAAAACGGGTTTCGGGTCGTTCTCTGGTCGCTCTCACTTGTCGTTCGCTGCTGTCGACACCGCCTGAAAGCCCTCGGCCGGCTACGCTCGCGCGCCTCGCTGCGCTCCTCGGCCTCCGGCCTGCGGTGCTTGCTTCGTCCTCAGAAACGCGGCGCGTTTCTGATGGGCTGCGGAAGACGCGACGCGTCTTCCGAACGGCGGGCTTCGCGTACCCGGCCTCGCCCTTTCAATCCGCCGAGGACTTTCGGTTCTCGAGTCGCTGTCGCTTACGGTCTGGGTCTCGGCTCGCGAAAAAGCGTGGAGCGTCGGTTTTGGGCGTTAGTCGTCGGCGGACGCGGCGCCGCCGGCGGAGACGCCGGTGCCGGGGCCGACGTCGATGCCGAGTTCGTCGAGTTTCTCGTCCGGGACGACGCCGTCGACCCAGCCGCGGTGCTCGTAGTACTCGTCTTTCATCTTGTCGAGTTCGCAGAGTTCGCCCTCGATGCCGCCGCCCGCTGGCACCGCGTCCTCGGCGCCCTCGACGAAGCGGTCTGGGAGGGTGTCGTCGTCGCCGTCGAACCCGGCGAGGTTGTTGTAGTAGCGTTCGAGGTTGTACACGCGCTCGCCGGCTTCGAGGAGTTCCTCCTCGCCGACGTCGCGGCCGGTCATGCCGTTGTACTGGTCGATGTACTCCTCGACGCCCTCCGCGAACGCGTTGAACTTGCAGATGTCGAAGGAGTCCGAGATGGCGTGCAAGTCCTGGAAGGTCGCCGTGAGTTCGCCCTTGCCCTCCCAGTCCGTGGGGTCGACTTTCTCCGGGATGCCGAGAATCTCGGCGGCGGGCGTGTACCCGCGGAGGTGGCAGCCGCCGCGGTTCGACGTCGCGTACCCGATGCCCATCCCCTTCAGGCCACGCGGGTCGTAGGCGGCGATGGACTGGCCCTTCACGTCGAGGCGGCAGTCGTGGGCGTCGAGTTCCTCGGCGGCGCGGCGCTGGCCTTCAGCGAGCACGTCCGCGAGGTCGGTCTCGCGGTGCGCAATCTTCTCCAGCATGTCCACCATCTCGTCGACGTCCCCCCAGTCGAGGGACTCGTCGAGGTGGTCGACGTACCCCTTCTCGGAGGCCTCCATCGCGAACGCGAGCATGTTCCCGGCGTCGATGGTGTCGATGCCGAGGTTGTTGCACTTGTCCAGCATCAGCGCAATCTTGTCCCGGTCGTCGTTCATGGAGTTCGGGCCGAGCGCCCACGCCGACTCGTACTCGTAGGACTCCATGCGGACGTTGAGGTCTTGCCCTTTGTGGTGGACGTCCACCTCGACTTCTTTCTTGCACGCGACCGGACAGGAGTGACACGTCGGGTCGTCGACGAGGATGTTCTCCTCGACGTTCTCGCCGGAGACCTTCTCGGAGTCGATGTTCGGGTCGTCCGGTTCGGCCTCGGCTTCCGTGCTCGTGGACGTGTACTTGCCGTTCCGTGTCGGCAGGCCGTCCATCTCCTCCGTGAGGTTCATCAGGACGTTCGTCCCGTACACGGAGAGGCCGCCCTCGTTCGGCGCGGTGACGTCGGACTCCTGGATGGCCTGCATCGCGCCCTTGTGGCCCTCCATGAACGTCTCGCGGTCGGCGGGCTTGGGCATGTCAGTCGAGGCCTTCACGACGACCGCTTTGAGGTTCTTCGACCCCATGACGGCGCCAGTGCCGCCGCGGCCGGACGCGCGGTCGTCCTCGTTCATGATGCAGGCGTACCGCACCTGGTTCTCGCCGCCGGGCCCGATGGCCATCGCGGAGAGGTTCTTGCCGTACGCGCCCTCGACTTCGCCCTCGATGGCGTCGATGGCGTCGTGGACGCCGTGCCCCCAGAGGTGGTCGGCGTCCCGGAGTTCCACTTCGCCGTCCTCGACGACGGCGTACACGGGATCGTCGGCTTTCCCCTCGAAGAGGAGGCCGTCGAAGCCAGCCCACTTGAGGCGCGCGCCGCTCCACCCGCCGTGGTGGGAGTCCGTCACGGTGCCCGTGAGCGGGGACTTGGTGACGACGGCGATGCGGCCGCTCATCGGCGCCTGCGTCCCCGTGATGGGGCCGTTCATGAACGCGAGGAGGTTGTCCTCGGACAGCGGTCCGACGTCCGGGCCGTTGTCGAAGACGTACTTCACGCCGAGGCCGCGCGCGCCGATGTACTTGCGCGCGTCCTCGTCGTCGATGCTCTCGTAGTCGACGTCGCCCCCACTGAGGTCGATGCGGGCGACGCGGTCTCGGAATCCGCCTAGGTCGGTCATAGGTTGTGCTCTTTCGTTACATACGGACTGTCGTGGCATAGTGATTCGCACGCACACGTAACCACGGACGGTTACATCCGGTGACGGCGGCGGGGTCGGCGGGGGATTTATGCTCGTCGCTACGCGAACCGGTGACATGGAAACGGTGTCACTCGGCGTCCCGGAACCAATTCTCGACGCGCTCCCCGCAGACAGCGACGACACGCGCAAGGACATGCAGGAAGCTGTCGCTGGCTGGGAGCGCCGCCTCAACGACGCCATCGAGTCGGCGGAGACCGACGAGGAAGCCGTCTCGTACGTCGTCGACGGCGTCGAGCGCATGGAAGACCGCGTCGAGCGCTTCGACGAGTTCGTGCCGGAACTGCGCGCGTGGGGGCAGTCGCCGATTTACGCTATCGCGTGGCGGAACCTCTACGGCGACCTCGTCGGCCAACTGTACGACCACGACGAACTCGGCGCGGCGCTCGACCGCGAGCGCAACCAGCGCCTCGTCGAGGACGGCATCCGCCTGAGGGACGCATGAACGTCCAGTTGCGCTTCTTCGCGACGTTCCGGCAGGCCGTCGGCACGAAGGTCGTCGACCGCGAGTTCGAGGAGGGGACGACCGTCGGCGACGTCCTCTACACTCTCGAGGACGAGTACGAGGGACTGGACGGCGAGCTCGTGGAGAACGGCGACCTACGCCCGCACATCAACGTCCTGAAGAGCGGTCGGGAAGTCCTCCACCTCGACGGCATGGAGACGGAACTGGAGGACGGCGACCAGTTGAGCATCTTCCCGCCGGTCGCCGGCGGGACTGCGACCCGAGGGGGCCACAGCGAGGGGGACGGCGCGTGAAGCGCCAGAAGGAGTTCCGCGGTATCTCGTTGCGTCTCGCGCGCAACTACCTGGAGAACCTCGGCGGCGAAGCCACCGACGACACCACCGTGGAGGCCGAGCAGTGGCGCGCCGACCTCTCCGCGGAGAAAGTCTCAATCGGGCCGTCCCTGCAACTCACGGAGGTCACCGTCGCGTTCGAGG
>JBDGQF010000214.1:0-2401 GCA_042219255.1 Halobacterium sp.
GCCAGCGCCGCGGCGTCCGTCTCCGGGTCGACCGCGGACGACTCGCCGTCGGCGAGGAGTTTCGCGCGGTCGCCGGTCTTGTTCCGGACGAGGACGCCCGCGGCAGGGCCGTCGCGCCACGCGGACTCGGGCACCTCGTAGTCGCTGGGGTCGAAGTCCGCGCCGCGGCGCTCCTTCACGACGGCGTTCAGGGGCGCGAGTCCGAGCCGCTCGTACAGCTGTTCGACCGCGTCGGGCGGGAGGAACCGGTCGTCGGTAGCGTCGTGCACGTCGAAGCCGAGGAACGGCGGGAGCGCGTCCCAGTCGTAGGTCTCACCCTCGTTCCGGGTGGCGACGCCGTAGAAGGTAGCGGCCTCAACGTCGTCGAGCGCGGCGCGGAGGGCGTCGCGGTCGAAGCGCTCGCGGACGTGGCGGACGGCCTCACGGTACCCGAGAGGCGGGTCGACGTTCTCGAACTCGCGGTCGGCGTCACCGAACACGAGCAGGCCGGACTCGCGCAACTGGAAGCGGAGCGCGCCGCCCGCGACGTACTCCTGGAGCCAGAGGTGGCCGTCGAGCAGGGAGGGCGGTGCTTCGGCGACGTCCGGCAGTGGCGGGAACGCTCGCATCACGCCGTGGTTTCGGCGCCGACGGGGTAAGCGTTGCCCGGAACTCCACGACGGCCCTGTCGCTGCCGTCACTGCGGCTGACTGGCGTCCGACGCTGCCTAAGCACTTAGGCACACGCACGAAGGACGTGGAGATACACTAGGCACGTGGAGGTCGGGCCCGATGGCGAGCAAGAACATCCAATCCGACGGCATCGTCGAAGAGTGCGCGGAGTGCGGCCGCGAGCAACCACACGAGGTGTCAATCGACATCCTCACGGAGAGCAACGAGGAGGAGAACGCGGAGTTCTCCCGCGAACCCTACCGCATCTCCGAGTGTCAGGCCTGTGGTGCGACGTCGAAGACGCGCATGAACAACGCGTAACCGTGGACGTGCCCCAGGACGCGGCGCGACCCCACTCCTCCACGGTACGCTCCCGAGTTCCCCCCTAATACCCCTGCTCCCGCAGCGTCGCTACTGGCCGTAGGACTCGAACTTCCCCTCGACAGTCGCGAGTTCGTCCGCGCTCAGCTCGTCGGGTTCGCCGTGTTGTCTGGCCTGCAGGTAGACGCGACAGAGGTTCTCGACGACGTACGTCTTCTCGACGGCTTCCGCGAGGTCGTCGCCCGTGACGACGAGGCCGTGGTGGGCGAGGATGCAGGCGTCCGACTCGGCGGCCTCCATGCGCTCGACGACGAGTTCCGCGAGGTCGTCGGTGCCGTACGGCGCGTAGTCCGCGACCGGGACGCTGCGGCCGACCGCCGTAATCATGTAGTGGACGGGCGGCAGTTCCTCACCGAGCACCGCCAGCGTCGTCGCCCACGTCGAGTGCGTGTGCACGATGGCGCCGGCGTCCAACCGCTCGTAGATGCCCGTGTGCATCGGCACCTCGCTCGTCGGCTCCATCTCGCCGTCCACGACCTCGCCGTCAAGCGACACCACGGGGACGTCCGCCGGGTCGAACCCGTCGTATGGGACGCCCGTCGGCGTCGCCGCGAAGTGGTCGCCCTTCCGCACGCTCAGGTTCCCCGTGCGGCCGGGCGTCAGGTCTTCCAGGGACGGTGCGTAGTCGACGACGGCGACGCGTTCGCGGGCGAGCATTACAGTACCACCTCCAAGACGTCGCCGAACGCATCAATCTGGTGGTCGGGCTGCCGGTGGCCGGTCTCGCCGTCCGCGTCCTCGTTGAACAGCACCGTCGTCAACCCGACGGCGTTCCCGCCGGCGACGTCCGCGGGGACGCTGTCGCCGACCATCACCGTCTCGCTCGGCCGCCGGTCGAGTTGCGCGAGCGGCAGCGTGAACATCACGCTCGCCGGCTTCTCGCTGCCGGTCTCCTCGGAGGTCAACACGAGGTCGACGAGGCCGTCGACGCCGAGGCGCTCGATTTTCTTCATCTGGATGCGCGTCGTGAGGTTGCTCACGATTGCGACGTCCACGCCCTCGTCCTGGAGCGCGCGCAGCGTCTCGCGCACGCCCTCGAACAGCTCCATCTCGTCGACGTACGTCCCCCAGTAGGCTTCGCCGAGCGCGAGCGCGTCCTTCGCGCGGTGCGTGCCGGTGTGGATTTCGAGCGCGCGCTTGAAGTAGAGGAACCGCTCGTGGGCTGACGCCGTTCCCGCGAGCTCCCGCTTCACCTCGCGGCGGCCCTCCATGTAGCGGTCGTCGAACGCCTCCCGGGAGAGGTCGTAGCCCAGGTCTCGGGCTTCCTCCCAGGCCGCCCGCTTGCCTGCCTCGTTGCACTCTGGATACGAGTACAGGGTGTCGTCGAGGTCGAAGAACACCGCCTCGTAGCTCATGGCTGCGCGTTCACC
>JBDGQF010000214.1:2501-7142 GCA_042219255.1 Halobacterium sp.
CGCGGCGGCGCGGTCGCGGTCGAACACCCACGTCGCGTCCTCGGCCACGTGGATGTCCACTGGCTGACCGCCGACGTCGTGGGTCGTCGCCGACGACAGGTCGCTCGACAGCTCGGTCACGGTGCCGTCGTCGCGTCCCGTGACGAGCACGCGGTCGCCGTCCACGACTGGCTCGTAGGGGTTCGCGCCCACGGAGGCGGCAGCGCGCACGCCGTCAGCGTCCAGGAGGACGACGCGCGCGTTCGCCTGGTCGACGGCGTAGACGCCGCCCTCGGGCGCCGCCGCGAGTCCCTGCACGCGCGCCTGGCCGTCTATTCCGGGTGCGGCGTCGACAGTCGCGCGGACAGCCACCGTCTCCGCGTCGAGGACGGTGACGGTGCCGTCGGCCCGACTGCCGACGTAGACGAGGCCGTCGACGGCTTCCGCGTCGTGGGGTTCCGCGCCGACCGCGACGCGCTCGCGGTGTTCGAGCGCCACGAGGTCGACGACGGCGACGGCGTCACCGCCAGTGCAGGGGACGAACGCGCTGTCGCCCGCGATGGCGAAGTGCGACGGGCCGAGGACGCCGGTCTGCACGCGCTCGACGCCGCCGTGGGTGACGACGTCGATGGAGCGCTCGCCCATGGTGGCGACGAGTACGCGCCCACCGGCGGCGGCGAGGTGGACTGGGTGCGCGCCGACGGCAATCCGGCCGGCGTCGCTGCCGTCGCTCGCGTCGAACAACGCGACAGTATCAGCGCCAGAACAGGGGACGGCGACCAGCACGGCTCAGCCCGTACACGAGAACCCGCCGCTGTCGGAGCCGCCGACGCTGCCCTCCGTCTCGACGATGGTGGTGGTCTTCGTCTCCACGGGGTAGCGGCCGCGCTCGCCCTCGGGGACGTTCGCCCACTCCGCGAACCCGCCGTCGTAGAGGCGGACGTCCGTCGCCCCGAGCGCGCGCAAAGCCAGCCACGTGTTCGTCGGATCCACGTTCTCCTGGCCGTACACGACGATAGTGCCGTCCTGGTCGAGGCCGGCGGCGCTGAAGTACAGCGACGCCAGTTTCCCGGGGTCAGTGAGCGTGCGGCCCGCGACGTTCCCGACCCAGTGGACGTCGATTGCGCCGGGGACGTGGCCGTGGCGGTCGTTCGACGCGACGAGTTCGCTCGACCCCTTCGCTGCGAGGTACGCTTCGGGCGCGCGGACGTCGACGAGGCCCGGGCCGTCGCCGTTGAACGTGCCGACGCGCTCGGCAATCCAGTCGCGCGTCGCGACGAGGTCAGTCTGTGGGTCGGCGTCGTACTCCGCAGTCGGTGCGTTCCGGCGGCCGGTGCCGACGCGGCCCGTCCACGTCTCGTAGCCGCCGTTCAGGACGGTGACGTCGCCGGAGTGTCCGAGGTACTCCAGCGCGAACGCGACTCTCGTGACGCGAGAGCCGACGCTCGCGCCGTACACGACGACGTCCTCGTCGCCGGAGAGACCGATGCCGCCGAGCGCGTCGGCGAGCGCGTCGGCGTCCGGGACGAGGCCGGCGTCCGTCTCGCGCTGTGCCGTCAGCGCGTCCACTGGCGCGAGGCGCGCGCCGTAGACGCGCTCGGCGCGGAACTGCTCGCGAGTCCGCGCGTCGAGGAACACCGCGTCCTCGGCGTTCAACTGCGTCGGCCCCGCGAAGTAGCCGACGTTCCCAGAGATAGCGACGGACTTCGCGGCGTCCGCCGGCGTGTACACGCCCGCACAGCCAGCGGTCGCGGCGATACCGGTGCCCGCGGCGGCGAGCAGCGCGCGCCGCGTCACGTTCTCGCCGCCGCCGTCCGCCCGGTCGTCCGTCATCGCGTCACCAGGAGTGGCCGCAGGAACACTCGCCGACGCAGTACGTCGTCCCGCCCTCGGAGACCTCGATGCCGAGTTTGGACGCCGTCGCGAGGTAGTTACTGGAACTGCTCTCCTCGGGACGGACGAGGCCCGTGGTCGCGCCGTACGGCTTCGACCCCACGGAGATGGTCGCGGTCACTTCGCCGGCCTCGTGGTCGATGACCTTCACCTCGTCGTTCGTGCGGACCGGGACGTAGAGTTTCTCCTTGCTCGGGCCCCACGTGCCGACGAACGCCTTCCCGCCGAGGTCGATGCGGTCGACGACCTCCCGTGCCCCCAGGTCGAGGACGGTGACGTCCTTGGAGTTCGCAGTGAACACGTAGCCGGTCTCGGAGTCCGGGCCGATTTCGCTCGTGAGCGGGAGCGCGCCGAGGTTGTCGTCCGCCGTGAGGCGCGCGACCTCTTCGGGCGCGGCGGGGTCGCTGATGTCCCAGATGCTCTCGGTGCCGTGGTCGCCCTCGTTGTTCTCCACGAGCAGCGTCTCGCCGTCCGGCGCCACCGTGTCCATCCACGGCGAGACGTTGTCTGCGTCGGTCTGGGGGTCGACGCCGACCTGTTCGACGACTTCGAAGTTCTCGAGGTCGATGACGCTGAGTTTGTCGGCGAAGATGTCCGGCGCGTACGCGTACTTGCCGTCCGGGTGAATCGAGATGTCGCACGGCCCGGGGCCGCCCTTGTCGCCGCGGCCCTCCTCGTCGGAGCGGTCGAGTTCCGCGGTGACCTCCCCGAAGGAGTCCGACCCGGGGTCGGCGTCAAGGCGGAACTGCTTGTGCACGGGTTCGCGAGCGCTCACGACGAGCGTCTTGCCGTCCGGCGTGACTTCCTGCCAGTTCGCGCCGGTGCCCGTGTCGAGGGCGGCGAGTTCGGAGAGGTCGCCGGCGTCGATGGCGCGGACGCCCTGGTCGACGTTCAGCCACATCGGGTCGCCGGCCTCCGTCGTGTAGTCGGCGACGTACTGGTTCGCCGGGAACGACGCCGTCGCGCCGAGGTACTGCGTGGTCACGAGTTCGTCGGCGGCGGCGTCGATGACGCTGATGGTCTTGTCGCCGGTGTTGAACACGTACACGGTCGCCGGCCCGCTCTCCTGCTCCGAGCCGGAGCCGCCGAGACAGCCTGCGGTGGCGAGTGCGCCCGCGGTCGCAGACCCCGCGAGGAGCGTCCGCCGGGAGACGCCGGTCTCGGTGTCGGCGCCGTCCGCGTTCGGGTAGAGCACGTCGTTCTGCTCGTCAGTCATGCCACTGTGTAGGCTCTCGGGACGGATAGGCACGACGAACGGTCGCCCGCTTGCCCCGACTCGTGGGTACCAGCGACTCCTGCCGGTAGTCACCCCGTAGTGGCGTGCCGGCGCGAAACAACCGGCGGATATTGCCGGTGAGTGTGGGTACGGGCAAGCCCCATCGGTTCCGACAAGCCAAGACGGCGCGGCCGCGAACGCGCTGTATGTTCACGCTCTCGCCGCTGGCGTACGTGGCCATCTCCGTGGCCGTCGGCCTCGCCTTCGGCGTGCTCCTGCAGAAGGCCAGGTTCTGTTTCGTCTCCGCGTTCCGCGACTTCGTCGCGTTCAAAGACACGCGCGTCCTGAAGGGCGTCTTCGCCGGCGTCCTCGTGATGACGATATTCTGGAGTCTCCAGGCGACCTTGGGCTACTTCCGCGGGTTCTGGACGCCCGCGTGGGGCCTGGCGTCCCTGTTCGGCGGCTTCGTCTTCGGCATCGGCATGACGATGGCGGGCGGCTGTGCCTCCGGCACGCTCTACCGCGCCGGCCAGGGCTACGTCCAGTTCTGGATTACGCTGCTGTTCATGGGCGTCGGCTACGTCGCGTTCGCGTACGCGTTCCCGACGCTGCGCTCCGTCTACTTCGAGCCGCTGCGGTTCGGCGAGGGCGTCTCGCTGTACCTCAGCGCGCCGTGGCCGCCGGCCGTCACCGGCGTCCTCGTCGCGCTCGCCGGCGTCCTCGTGTACGCGTTCGTCGTCGGCCGCAGCCAGCTCCCGGACGACCCGGGCGGCGAGTCCGGGTTCGCGGACGCGACGCGCGGCCAGGCGACGCCCTCGAACCGCGTCACGGGCGCGCTCACGCTCGGCCTGCGCGGCATGGCGACCGGCACGCGCGAGTACCTCCGCAGCTTCGTCGACGACGACCGCTCCGTGAAAGCGCGCCTCCGCGGGTCGTGGGACGCGCGCACCGCCGGCATCGGCCTCGCGCTCGTCGCCAGCCTCTGGTTCTGGGTGTACGGCGCGTGGGCCATCACCGGCAGCGAAGCGAAGTGGGCCGGCTACCTGCTCTCGCAGGCCGGCGTGAACGTCGAAGGCGTCGAGTACTGGGGCTCCGTGCTGTTCCGCGGCGAGGGCGTCACCGTCAGCATCGACATGCTGATGATTGCGGGCGTCGTCGTCGGCTCCTTCCTCGCCGCCGCGCTCTCCGGGGACTTCCGCATCCGGTGGCCGAAAGTCCAGCGCCTCCACAACCCCGTCGTCGGCGGCCTCCTGATGGGCGTCGGGTCGCGGCTCGCGCCCGGCTGCAACATCGCGAACCTGTTCAGCGGCGTCGCACTCCTCTCCCTGCACTCGCTGCTCGCTGGCGCCGGCATCATCCTCGGTACGTACGTCATGACGCACTACCTCTACCGCGAAGTCGGCTGCGCCATCTGAACAGCCGGCGACTCGGTCGCTTCGACGCGCCGACGGCTACGAATCCTTGGTCACGAAAAGAACGAAAGCGGACTGCTCGAACCGACTACTCTGCTTCTTCGGCTTCCGCGTCCGCGTCGCCGGCTTCCAGTTCGTAGT
>JBDGQF010000214.1:7242-10584 GCA_042219255.1 Halobacterium sp.
GCTTCTTCGGCTTCCGCGTCCGCGTCGCCGGCTTCCAGTTCGTAGTCCCACTCCTGGTAGCCGCCGGACATGCTGCGGACGGACTCCGCGTCCTCGACGTCCTCGTAGGAGCCGATGAGGCGCGCCGCCTGAATCGACGACTGGCCGACGGGGCACGCGACGACGATGTCGTCGCCCCACTCCAGGTCGTCGACCTTGCTCGGGAGTTCGCCCATTGGGACGTTGATGGCGCCCGGAATGTGGCCCCGCTCGTACTCCGCCGGCTGGCGGATGTCCACAATCTGGACGTCCTCGCCGGCGTCGAGTTTCTCCTTGACTTCCTCGGGGGTGAGTTCTTCGACCATGGTTACTCCTTCCGCAGGAAGATGCGGTAACGGCCGTCGCCGCTCTTCCAGACGCGCGCGTCCGCCTGGTCGTCCACGGACTTCGGGACGTTCTCCGTGCTCGGCACGTGGTCGGTCTCCTGGACGAGCAGGTCGCCCTCGTCGAGGCCCTGGATTGCCTTCTTTGCCTCGACCTGCGGGTATGGACACACCTCGCCGGTCATGTCCTGCACCTCCGTGGCCTCCTCGAGCAGCGACTCCGCCGTCTCGTCGTCGAGTTCGTCGGGGGAGTCGACGACGTCCTCCCAGTCTGTCTGACTCATGTTGGAAACGTAGGCCATACGCCGGCATAGGGGTTCCGCAGGTCGCAGACCTGGCCCCTTTCTCGGACGCCCGCGGAACCGACCGGATGCGTCAGAGCCTTTGACGCGCGCCCACTACCGGAGTGCATGACTGACGCAGGGGTCGACGAGTCCACCATCGGCGAGACGCCGCTCGTGGAGTTGGCCGTCGACGTGCCCGCGACCGTGTACGGGAAAGTCGAGTGGTTCAACCTCTACGCCGCCGACCACGGCGGCGGCTCAGTGAAGTCCCGCATCGCGAAGGGAATGCTCGACGGCGCCGAGGAGCGCGGCGACCTCACCGGCGACGAGACGGTCATCGAGCCGTCCAGCGGCAACACGGGCAGCGAACTCGCGCGCATCGCCGCGGCACGCGGCTACGACGTCGAAATCGTCGTACCGGACAACGCCAGCGGCGGCAAAGTCGAAGCCATCCGGGACGCGGGCGCCCACATCCACTTCGTGGACGCCGACAAGGGCTACGACGCCGTCATCGAGCGCTGCGAGGAGATCGTCGCGGAAGCCCCCGAGAAGTACTACCGGCCCAATCAGTACACGAACCCGGACAACCCGGGGACGCACGAGCAGACGACCGCGCGGGAAATCTACGAGCAGACCGGCGGCGACGTCACGCACTTCGTCGCGGGCGTCGGCACCGGCGGCACCATCACGGGCTCCGGCAGGGGCCTCCACGAGCGCGGCGACGTCACCGTCGTCGGGTTCGAGCCGGCGAACGCCCTGCACGCCATCGACGGCCTGAAATTCCTGCGCTCTGGCGACCACTACCACCCAGAGACGTACGACGAGTCCGTCCTCGACGACAAACGCTACGTCGACACCGAGGCCGCCTACCAGCGCGCCCGCGGCCTCCGCGACCACTACCAGGACGCCGACGTCGCCGTCGAGGACACCGGGCAGCACGACGAGTCGACCGTCCGCGACCACCTCCGCGTCGACGGCCAGTTCGTCGTCGGCACGTCCAGCGGCGCCGGCGTCCAGGCCGTCCACCAGCTGTACGAGGACGGCGAACTCGACGCCGACGACGTCGTCGTGATTCCGCTCTGCGACCGCGGCGACAAGTACGCCGACATCCCGCTCTGGGCGGACTACCTCGACGTCGACGTCTAAGGCGCAGGGACTACTCGCGCCGCTGTTTGTTCGCGCCGCTGTTCGATTGCGTCGCTGTCCGTTCGTAAGCCGAACCCGTCGCTGTCTGGTCGCGTCGAAACCGCAGAAAATCCGAACTCAGCAGCCGCCGCTGGCCGCCGGAATCACGCGCACGCGGCTGTCTTCTCCGACCTCGTGGTCGAGGCTGTTGACTTCCGAGCCGTCGACGTAGACGTTGATGAACTCCTTGATGTCGCCGTCTTCGAGCACGCTGTCCCGGAGTTCCGGGCCGTGTTCGTCGGCGTGGTTGTCCAGCAGGTCTGCGAGCGTCTCGCCGTCCACTTCGACCGTCTCGGGGCCGCCGTCGCCGAGCACGGCAGGAATCTTGATTTCGGCCATACTCGTGGTTCGACTCGGACGCCCAAAAGGGGCCGGACGGCGGCAACCACCGCCCCCGGAGCGGACGACGCGGCGGCGATGGGACTGTCGACGGCGGTGACAGTCGGCGACCACGACTGCCGGCGACGTGGCAGTTTAGTGTGCGCCCGCGGAACGACTCAGCGTGCTCGAGTTCACGCGCGACGCCTACGACGACATCGTGTACGCCGGCTACGACGGCGGCGCCGAGGAGGTCTGTGGCGTGCTCGCCGGCGAGTACGGCGACGACCACAGCGTCGTCACCGAGACGTACCCCGCGGAGAACGCCGCGGACACGCCCGAAATCCGCTACTACATCGACCCCGAGGAACAGCTATCGGTCATCGAGGAAATCGAGGACGCCGGCCTGGACGTCGTCGGGTTCTACCACACGCACCCCGCCGGTCCGACGCAGCCGAGCGAGACGGACGCCGACCGGGCGACGTGGCCGGACTACTCGTACGCCATCTGCGCGTACGACGGCTACCCCTACCTGGGGTCGTGGCGGTGGCGCGACGACGAGGACGCCTTCGAGCAGGAAGTCGTCCGTGTGACGGAGTAAGACAGCTACTGCAACGCAGAAAGCCAGGGCTACCGGCCGTCACAGTCACCGGCAAGAATTACTGAGTGGAACGTCCGCCAGTCGCCGGAGCGCGCGAGGGCTCAGTCCGCGCTGACTTCCGGTTCGTCCTCGCGCGAGATGGAACACGACGCCGTGTACTCGACGTCGTGCACCGAGTCGATGGCGGGGTCGTCTCCACAGACCGGACAGTCGTCCTTCTGCGTGATTTCGACCTTGTCGAACTCCATGTTCGCCGCGTCGTAGAACACCATCTCGCCCTCCAGGAGTTCGCCCTCGCCGAGCACGTACTTCACGGCCTCCGTCGCCTGGATGTTCCCGACGGTGCCCGGGAGCACGCCGAGGACGCCAGCGGTCGCGCAGTTCGGCACCATGCCCGCGGGCGGCGCCTCCGGGAACATGCAGCGGTAGCACGGCGAGTCGTCCTCGGCGGTGAACGTCGTCACCTGGCCCTCGAACCGGAAGATAGAGCCGTGCGAGAACGGGATGCCCGCGAGCGTGCACGCGTCGTTCACGAGGTAGCGCGTCTGGAAGTTGTCAGTGCCGTCCACGACGAAGTCGTAGCCGTCGATGA
>JBDGQF010000260.1:0-10444 GCA_042219255.1 Halobacterium sp.
GAGTTTGATTTCGGCGAGTTTGCGGTCGAGGTGGTCGGGGACGTCGTGGACGCCGGCTTCGTAGTCGTCGCCGTGTTGGACGAGTTCGCGGATGGAGACGGCTTGGACGCCGAAGGACTGGTCCATGACTTCGGCGGGGTGGCCGAGCGCGGTGGGGGTGGCGAGGTTGACGAGGCGGCCTTCGGCGAGGACGTTGATGCGTTTGCCGGAGGGGAGTTCGTATTCGCGGACGCCGTCGCGTACTTCGCGCTGGCTGTCGGCGAGTTCGCGGAGGCCTTCGAGGTCGATTTCGATGTCGAAGTGGCCGGCGTTCGCGAGGACGACGCCGTCCTGCATCTGCTTGAAGTGGTCTTTGACGATGACGTCGCGGTTGCCGGTGGTGGTGATGAAGACGTCGCCGACTTCGGCGGCCTCGCTCATGGACATGACGTCGTAGCCTTCCATGTGGGCTTCGAGCGCGCGCCGCGGGTCGATTTCGGTGACGATGACGTTGGCGTTCTGGCCGCTGGCTTTCTTCGCGACGCCCTTGCCGCACTGGCCGTAGCCGGCGACGACGACGTCCTTGCCGGCCCACGAGAGGTTCGTGGTCATGGCGATGGACGCCAGGGAGGATTCGCCGGTGCCGTGGACGTTGTCGAACAGGCGCTTCATGGGGGTGTCGTTGACGGCGATGACGGGGTATTCGAGGGCGCCGTCTTCGTCCATCGCGCGGAGGCGGTGGACGCCCGTGGTGGTTTCTTCGGTGCCGCCGACGATGGTGTCGATGAGTTCGGGGTGGTGTTCGTGCACGCGGAACACGAGGTCGCCGCCGTCGTCGACCGTGACGGTGGGGTCGTGGGCGAGGACGCCGTCGATGGCCTCGTAGTAGGCTTCGTCGCCGACGCCGTGTTTGGCGTAGCTCGTAATCGAGGGGTGGGCGTCGAGCGCGGCGGAGACGTCGTCGTGCGTCGAGAGCGGGTTACAGCCGGTGATGGCGACGTCGGCGCCGCCTGCGGCCATCGTTTCGACGAGCGCGGCGGTCTTCGCTTCGACGTGCAGCGCCATGCCGACGGTCTGGTCGGCGAACGGCTGTTCGGCCTCGAAGTCCGCGCGCAGTGACGCGAGAATCGGCATGTGTTCGAACGCCCAGTCGATTTTCTTCCGGCCGGAGTCGCGGGCGGACTCGACTTCGTCGAGTTCCTCGCTAATCGGCGACGCGGTTGTCATACGTCAGGGGACGGCGACTGGATTCAAAACCCTACCGAAGCCGGTATTCGGGCGGTGTGGACGTCGAGAAAACCCACGGCAGGTGGGCGGCGGCGTCGGGGGCGACCGATGGCGGGTGTCCGCCGCCGTGCGCCTGCCGTGGTGACTGTGGCGTGGTCGGGGGCGAGGGGGTTGGTTTCGTGCCGTCGCGTCGACGGCGGCGATGCAGGGCACGTCCAGCACCGCGTGGTGCCGTGCAGGTCGACCTGCACCTAGTCACTCGACCGGGATGTGAAAAAACTCGCTGGCCGGGAACTGACTTATTCCCGGTACTACCCGTCAATTCGGTTGGAACGCGGGCTGACGCTACGGCGGGCCGCCGTTGCCGTTGCCGTTCGCGTTGCCGTTCCCGTTGTTGCCATTGCCGTTAGCGCCGTTGCCGTTCCCGTTTCCGTTACCGTTGCCGTTGTTGCCGTTTCCGTTGCCGTTGGCGCCATTGCCGTTGCCGTTGGCGCCGTCGGCACCGTTCCCGTTGCCCTTGTCGCCGTCCTTCCCGCGGTCGGCCTCGTCGCTGTCGTCCTCGTCGTCGTCAGCGTGCGGCGGGCCGGCGTGGTCGGGCCGGTTGTCCGCGCCGGGGTTGTTCGAGACGACGAAGGCGGAGACCGCCTGGCCGCTCATGTTGCCCTCGGCCTGCAGTTGCTGGACGAACGAGGAGACGCGCTCGCCGAACGAGAGGTTCTCGGAGCCGTTCTCCGCGACGGTCAGCGTCGCCGTCGTGGACGCCGTCTGGTTGTTCGCTTGCGCGGTCACGTCGATTGTGACGTTCTGCTCGGGCGCCGGCAGGTCGACCGTGCCGTTCGCGTCGGTCGTGTAGTCGCCCTCGCCGGCGTAGGACACGTTGTCCTGGGCCGTGACGGACACCGACGCGTTCGCCACGCCGTCCGTGCCGTCCGTCACGGAGACGGTCGCGGAGCCGTCGCTGGCCTGCGTGACGCCGACGGACAGGCTGCTGGAGTCGTCAGTCGGCGCGACGAGGTCGAGCGTCGTGGACGCCGTCTGGTTGTCGGCTTCGGCCGTCACCGACACGGAGACGTTCTGCTCGGGCGCGGGCAGCGTCACCGTGCCGTTCTCGCCCGTGGTGTAGGTGCCCGAGCCGTTGTACGTCGCGTTGTCGAGTGCTTCGACGGTGACTGTCGCGTTCGCCACCGGCGTGTTGTTCTCGGTCACCGAGATGGTGACCGTTCCGTCGTCCGCCTGGTCGCCTGTCACGCTCAAGCCGTCGGCAGCCACCGCCCCACCCGGGACGACTGCGATGACTGCAATGGCGAGCGCGGCGACCAGTAGTGTGTGCCTCTGGTGCCGCATGCAACCCACTCGTTGTCGGACAACACGAATAAGTATAGTGGCGCCCGTCAACGAGCTGTCTTCTCGCCGCCTACGGTCTCCCGTCGCCGCCGCGCAGTCCCGCGATAACCGGTCGTTAACCGCGGTTTTCAGTCGGCGCGCTCGGCGACGGCGGCCGCCCTGCTCTCGGCGTGCTCCCGGACGGCGTCCTCGTCCAGCGTGCGGACGTCGCGGTCGCGCATCACCACCTCGCCGTCACAGACCGTGTGCCGGACGTCGGCGCCGGTCGCGGCGTACGCGAGGTGGGAGACGTGGTCGTGGACGGGCGTGAGGTGCGGCGCGGAGAAGTCGACCACCGCGAGGTCGGCGTTCGCGCCCGCTTCGACGCGCCCGCTGTCGAACCCGAGCGCCCGCGCGCCGCCCGCAGTCGCCATCTCCACGGCGGCCTCGGCGGGCACTGCGGCGGCGTCCTCGGCCGCGAGTTTCCCGAGCATCGCGGCGTCCCGCAGTTCGTCGAACAGGTCGAGGTCGTTGTTCGACGCCGCGCCGTCCGTCCCGAGCGCGACGTTCACGCCCGCGTCAAGCATTTCCTGGACGGGCGCCGCGCCGGACGCGAGTTTCATGTTCGACGCCGGACAGTGCACGACGCTCGCGCCGCGCTCGGCGAGCAGTTCGTGCTCGGTCGCGTCCGTGTGCACGCCGTGCGCGAGGAAGTCCGCCTCGGTGAGCATCCCGAGGTCGTCCGCGAACTCCAGGGGGCGCTCGCCGCGCTCCGCGACGATTGGCTCCACTTCGTCGCTGGTCTCGTTCGCGTGGAAGTGCACGGGCACGTCGAACTCGCGGGCCTTCTCGACGAACTCTCGGAGGTACTCCTCGCCGACCGTCGTGAGACTGTGCGGCATGTACGCCGTCCGGATGCGTCCGCCCGCGAGGCCGTCGTACTCGCGCGCCACTTCGATACTCTCGTCGTTGTCCCGGTACGCGTCGCCCTCGTCTTTCCCCACCGTCACCACGCCGTGTCCGAGGCGCGCGCGCAGCCCCGCCTCGTCCACCGCCTCGGCGATTTCGGGCACGTGGAAGTACATGTCCGCGAACGCCGTCGTCCCCGACCGAATCATCTCCAGCAGCGCCAGGTCGGCGCCCGCGCGCACGTCGCCCTCGGTCAGTTCGCCCTCCGCCGGCCAGATGTCCTCCTGCAACCACGCGTCCAGCGGCTTGTCGTCCGCGTACCCGCGCAGCAGCGTCATCGCCGCGTGACAGTGCGCGTTCACCAGCCCAGGCATCACCAGACACCCCTCCGCGTCCAGTCGCTCGTCGCCTTCCTTGGTGTCCCCCACGGCCAGAATTTCGCCGTCAGCCTGGTCGACCAACACGTCCCCCTCAGCGACCGTCATGTCCGGACGCAGGACGCGGCCGCCAGCGATTCGGAGCGTCGTCATACCGCCGGCTTCGGCGACCGCGCTTGTGTGTCTATCGGGTCTACGCTCTGAACCTGATTGCCCTGGTACGGTCGCTCTCTTGTAGTATGTCCACTCGAAAGCCCCGGCGCGCTCGGCTCCCGCGGCTCGCTGTGCGCGTCGTTCGCTCCGCTCACTTCCGTGCTTGCGTCGCCGTGGTTCGCCGACCGCGCCGCCCCTTTCAGTCCCACCTAACCGGTTGTCCAGCCGGCATCGGGCCGGACTGAAAGGGGCGGGAGCGTGGCGGTATTGCCGCCACGCCATTCGGCGGTCGGCTTTGCCGACCGCCCGGCTCGCGCTTGCCTGGTCGTCTCGCTGGCCCTATCCCGAGCGCAGCGAGGAATATGTCAGCGAGCGACCGCGAGCGTCCCGGGGCGTTCGAGGTGTCGTCACTGGAGTTACGATGGACGTTGCGGTCGACCAATCAGCACGAATCCGGCCTGCCCCAAGGAAAACCTAGTTCCGACAGCTACGCGTACGGCGAGTATATGCGAATTGCCGTGCCGAACAAGGGGCGTCTGCACGACCCGACGCTGGAACTCCTGGACAGGGCGGGAATCGGCGTGGAGAGTGGGGCGGAGCGGCAGTTGTACGCGGACACCGTCGACCCGGAGATTACGGTGTTGTACGCGCGGGCGGCGGACATCCCGGAGTACGTGGCGGACGGCGCGGCCGACCTGGGTATCACGGGCCTCGACCAGGTGCGGGAGTCCGGCGCGGACAACGTCGCGGAGTTGCTGGACCTGGATTACGGGAAGTGTCGGCTGGTGTTGGCGGCGCCGGAGGACGGCGACATCACGGCACCCGAACACCTGGAGGGGAAGACGGTGGCGACGGAGTTCCCGCGGATTACGCGCGAGTACTTCGACGGGAAGTCGGTGAGTCCGGACATAGTGGAGGTGACTGGGGCGACGGAGTTGACGCCGCACGTGGAGATGGCGGACGCCATCGTGGACATCACGTCGACGGGGACGACGCTGCGCGTGAACCGGCTCGCCATCGTGGACGAGGTGTTGCAGAGTTCCGTGCGGTTGTTCGGCCGCGAGGACGTCCTCGACGACGCGAAGGTCGAGCAAGTGGAGACGGCGCTGCAGTCCGTGCTGTCGGCGGAGGGGAAGCGCTACCTGATGTTGAACGCGCCCGAGGAGAACCTGGACGCCATCGAGGACGTGATTCCGGGGCTGGGCGGGCCGACGGTGTTGGACGTGGACGAACCCGGGATGGTGGCGGTGCACGCCGTCGTGGAGGAGCGCGACGTCTTCGAGGCGGTGAACGACCTGAAGCGCGAGGGCGCGTCCGGGATTCTCGTCACGGAAATCGAGCGCCTCGTGGAGTGAGGACGCTGGCGGGTGGCGCCGTCACCGGTACTTCTTCGTGCGGTCGCGGAGTTTCGACACCGTCGCCGTCAGTGGGTAGCCCATCGACCCGAACACGACGACCCCGGCGGCGCCCAGGGAAAAGAGGCGTTGTTCGACGGGAGTGCTGCTGCCGAGGACGATGGCGGCGGCGAGGACGGGCGTCGTCCACGCGACGGCGGCGCGGCCGTCCGGGTCGAAGATAGTCGCCGCGGAGAACGCGAGCACGGCGAGGATGCCGAAGACGGCGGCGACCTCCACGGTCGGCCCGTGGACGTAGGAGGCGAGGTAGGCGAGGAGGGCGGCGGCGAGCGCTTGCTGTCTGACGTGGAGCGCTCGCGGCGAATACGCGACCATGTCCGGCCGATTATCGTCCGGAACAAAAAACCTAGGCGCGGGTTCTCCGCGCGTGCGACGCCCAGCGGCGGTGTTATCCCGGCGCAGTGCAGCGGCGTGGTTACCCTGGCGCGGTGCCGGCGAGCGCGAGCAGGTTCGCGGCGAGCAACACGAGCGCCAGCGAGACGACGTAGTGCATCACGACGACGAGCGCGGCGGTGCGGTACTTCACGCGGTAGACGGCGTGGACGGCCGCGAAGTCGGCGGCGAGGCTGACCGCGACGATGACCAGCGGCGTGTACCGGACGAGCGCGATGGTCGCGACTGCGGGCGCGAGGCCGACGAGTGCGGCGCGCTTCCAGGGGACGTCGCCGAGGACGTACGTCGCGGCGACGTGCGCGGTGAACGCGAACAGCAGCCAGCCGCCGAGAAAGGTGGCGGCGTACTGGCCGAGCGTGCCGGGCGCTGGCTGGACTTGCGCGACGACCACGGCCTATTCGAGCAGGCCGAGTTCTTCCAGCCGCGAGACGATTTTGTCGACGGCGTGTTCGGCGTCCTCGGGCTTCTTCCCGCCCGTGATGACGAGTTTGCCGGAGCCGAACAGCAGCGCGACGACCTCGGGTTCGTCGAGGCGGTAGACGAGGCCGGGGAACTGCTCTGGCTCGTACTCGATGTTCTCGAGGCCGAGGCCGATGGCGATGGCGTTGAGGTTGAGTTGGCGGCCGAGGTCGGCCGACGTGACGATGTTCTGGACGACGATTTCGGGTTCTTCCTCGACTTCGATGCTGAGTTCGCGGAGTTTGTCGAAGACGATGCGGAGGGACTCGTGGACGTCGTCGGTGGACTTCGCGCCGGTGCAGACGATTTTGCCGGAGCGGAAGATGAGCGCGGCGCTCTTGGGGTCTTGGGTGCGGTAGACGAGGCCGGGGAACTGCTCGGGGTCGTAGTCCGCGCCTTCGAGGTCCATCGCGACGCTCTGGAGGTCGAGTTCCTGACCGATACCGGTCGAGGCGACCACGTTTTCAATGTTTATGGTTTCCTTGGGGTCGGTCATCGTTCGACTTAAACGACGTATTTAAGGTTTATAAAGTTTGGTAGTCCGGCCGGTAACGCCTCAAGTACCCCGCGCGGTCGGTAGCCTGATTGCCCGCGGGCGTGCACTTCGGTGCGTGTACGTCCTCGAACTCGCCGGGGAAGACGAGGCGTTCGCCGCCGCCGAAGCGCGCGCAGCGGCGTCGGACGTCGACGTCGTCGCGCCCGGCGTCGCGCTCGCCGAGACCGTCGACACCGAGCGCTTCCGGGGCCTCGCGTACGTCCACCGCACCGGCGAGTACGTCGCCGACAGCGACGCCACCGTCGACGCGGCCGCCGAAGCCCTCCGGGACGCCGACGTCTCCCGGACTGGGTCGGTCGCCGTCCGCGCCCGCGACGTCCGCGCGAGCACTGGCGTGGACACCCAGCGCGCGGAGCGCGAACTCGGCGGCGTGCTCGTCGACGCCGGGTTCTCCGTCGACCTAGACGACCCAGACCACGAACTCCGCGCGCTGTTCGCCGACGGCACCGCGTACCTCGCGTGGCTCGCCGCCGAGTCCGTCCGCGACTACGGCGGCCGCGCGCCCACCGACCGGCCGTTCTTTCAGCCGGGGAGCATGGACCCGTTGCTCGCGCGCGCCGTCTGTAACCTCGCGCGAGTACAGCCCGGCGACCGCGTCCTCGACCCGATGTGTGGGACAGGCGGCGTCCTCATCGAAGCCGGCCTGCTGGGCGCGCGCCCCCTGGGCACGGACGCGCAGGCGAAGATGGTGCGCGGCGCGCGACAGAACCTCGCGGCGTACGTCCCGGACTTCGACGTCGCGCGCGCCGACGCCACCAGCCTCCCGGTACGCGAGGACAGCGTCGACGCCGTCGTGTTCGACGCGCCGTACGGCCGCCAGTCGAAAATCGAGACGCACGACCTCGCCGACCTGGTCGGCGGCGCGCTCGCGGAGGCGCGCCGCGTGAGCGACCGGTGCGTGCTCGTCGCCGACCGCGACTGGCGCGACGCGGCAGAAGCGGCGGACTGGACGGTCGCCGACCGCTTCGAGCGCCGCGTCCACCGGTCACTGACGCGCTACGTCCTCGTTCTCGACTGACACGAAGCGGTGGTTGTGGGATTGACACGACTTCTCGCCAGCCGAGGCGGCCGCCCTCCCCGTGTCCGTGACGGCGCTCCGACCGTGCTAGCCAGTCCCGCGACACCGATTCTCAGAAAAGGCTTTTGGCCACGTATTCGCTTTGGTACGCTATCAACGACGAACTGTCCGCGCGCCTCGGCGCGTTCGCGCTCGCCGTCTCCCTGCTGCTGGTGGCCACCACGCTGCCCGCCTCCGGCACCGACAGCGGCGCGCTCGCGCTCAGCATCAGTCCGAAGCGCGCGCTCGTCACGATGGCGTTCGTCGGCGCGCTCGCCCGCCGCGCCCACTAACTGGCAGCGCGCCGGATGCGAGCGGTCTCACTCTCTTCTCGCCGCCTCGACCTGACGCTTACCGGAACCGGTCAGCGACGATGGCGACGACGAACGACGCCGCCAGCACCGCGAGCACGCTCCCGGTGTGCTCGCTGACGGGCACGAGGCCGAGTACGCGCACCGTCACGACGGAGAGCACGTAGCCGAGGAAGCAGACGAACCAGACGCTCCCGTAGGACACCGGCAGGTCGTCGGCGGCCGCCGCCCACCCCACGACGAACCCGGGACTCAGTACGACGAGCAGCCGCCACCACGGCGTCTGCGGGCCGACGACTGCTTGCAGGGCCAGCGACACGGGCAGCGCCACCAAGAGCACGGCGCCGACGACGACGCCCGCGCGCTCGAACTGGTCGGCGAGGGACACACTCGTCCTGCACGGCCACGCGTAGAAAAACTACCCCTTCGGGCGGCGCGCCACGAAACCGGCCGTTCCGTCCTCGTCAGGTATCTGCGCTCCTCAGGCGTCAGCGCCGAGTTCCGCGAGCAGGCGGCCCAGCTGGATGCGGTCGCTGTTCCCCTGCTGGAGGTCGAACTCCACGTCGCCCGCCAGCCGGTGCAGCGCCGCGAGTTCGTCGCCGGCGTACCGCGACCGGCCGACGCGCAGCAGTTCTTCGAGGACTTCCTCGCCGCTCATCCCCTCGTCGACGAGCAAGTCGTCGAGGGTCTTCCGGGCATCCGTGAACTCGCCGGCCTCCGCGTCGTCCAGCATCGACTCGATTGCGTCGTCCGACCCGACGTCCTGCAGCGTCTCGTAGGCGGCGTTCATCGTCACCTCGCCCGCCTGCTCGGCGGTCGTCTGCGCGCTCAACACCGCCTTCCGGAGGTCGCCGTCCGCGTACCCCGCGACGAACTCCACGCCGTCGTCGTCGTACTCGACGCCCTCCGCGTCCAGGATGTCCACGAGCACGCCCGTGATTTCGTCCGGCGTCGGCGCGCGCACCACCACCGGGAAGCACCGCGACCGGATGGGCGGAATGAGCTTCGACGGCTGGCGGGTCGCGATGACGAACTGGGTCGCCTCGTGGTGGCGCTCCATCACGCGCCGCAGCGCCTGCTGGAAGTCCTCGCGGATGGCTTCCGCGTTGTCCAGCAGAACCGTGTTGTAGTCGCCGGACACCGGCGGATAGCTCGCGGACTCCTTCAGGACGTGGTTGATGAGGTCGGCCTTCGAGGAGTTCCGGCGGCGCTTCGAGGAGATGAACTGCGAGAACCGCGGGTCTTCGCTGACCTCCTTTTTCGTCATCCCGAAGAAGTCCCGGACGTTCAACTCCACGAGGTCGTTGTCCGCGTCCACGTGGGCGTGCTCGGCGAGCGCGCGCACCGCCGCCGTCTTCCCCGCGCCCTTCGGGCCGTACACGACGAGGTTCACGGGCTCGTCGGTGGCGTCCCGCAGGCGGTCTCTGACCTCGGCCTGCGGGATGTCCGCCAGCGACGGCGCGTGCGTGTCTATCCACAGCGGCTCGTCCATTACGCTCCCCTAGCAGGTACGGGGCCAAGAAAGAGTCGGTCGGTCGCGGCGCGGACAGTCAAGCCGCCGTCGTCGCGTTCTGTCCGCCGCCCTGTCCGCCGCCCTGGCCGCCGGGGCCGCCGCCCTCGCCGCCGCGCCGCTGGTCGACGCGGGTAATCGGCTTGTCGGGGCCGGACTCGCCGGCCTGCGGCCGGAGGATGTACATCCCGGAGCCCGTCCGGTGGACGCGCACGTCGTAGACGAACGACAGCGTCTCGTTCGCCTCCACGGTGAAGTTCGAGGACAACTGGAGTTTCTCCGAGGGGAGTTTCACGTCCGCGGACTCGCCGGACGTCAGCGTCGCGTTAATGGCGCCGACGTGGATGAACACCTTGTCGTAGTCGCCCGCCGGAATCGTGTGGTTGCCGACGATACTCGCGTTGTCGCCCTGGAGGCGCGTCAGGTCGACGGTCCGGTTGTCGACGTCCCGCGTCACCCAGGACTCGTTCTCGCTGGCGTTCGCCGGATGGAACGCCACCTGCGTGATGGTGACGTTCAAGTGGTCGAAGTCCTCGATGGCGCCCGGCTGGTCGCTCACGTAGAACGCGACGGTTCCCGCTCCGCCCTCGCCGTCGCCCGCGCCGGGCATCAGTCCGGAACAGCCGGCCGTCACGAGCAGTGCCGTGACCGCGAGCGTAACCGCTGTGCGTGACATGCGCGGGCGTTCTCGCGGCGCCCGTGAAAGCGCTCTGGCCGCCTCGTTGCCGCTGCGCCCCGCCCCACTGCACGGGTATCGGTGGGGTTTTGCGCGCGG
>JBDGQF010000449.1:0-10404 GCA_042219255.1 Halobacterium sp.
TCATCTCGTTCACGGAGGAGGCCGCCAACGACATCGGCCACGAGGTGGCGTACGGGGACAGTGTCACGGGAGACCGGCCGATTGTCGTCCGAGATTCAGACGGCCGTGTCCGCATTCTCCCCATCGAAGACCTCTTCGATCGCGGCGAGACTGAGTCAGAAGTCCTGATCGCCGCTGACGGGGACGTCGTCGCGAGTGCGACGCCAGGGAAGACGCGGCGGTCACTGGAAGGCTGGGAAGCACTGTCTCTGAGCGACGACGGCGAAGCAGAGTGGCAGCCGATTCAGCAGGCGATTCGCCACGAGACGGACAAGCCAGTCGTGAACCTCCAGCACAAGTTCGGTGAGTCGACGACCACGCGCGACCACTCGTACGTCGTCGAGGACGGTGACGGTTACGCAGAGGCGTCGCCGGAAGACGTCTCGGAACCGCTCCGGATTCCCGGAGTCGCCGACGTCGACGGAGTGTCCGAGATAGATGTCTACGAGGTACTGTCGGGATACACGCGGACCTACGAGGACGGCCGGAGCGTCGGGTCGAACGACGCCGTGCAGAAAGTGAAACACGTCCACGCCGACGACGAGTACGTCTGGTTCGGCCACGAGCACCACGGCGACCTGGACTCCACTATCAAGGTCGAGCGCCACGTCGACATGCACAGCGAGGACGGTCGAGCGCTGGTGCGGCTGCTCGCAGCGTACGTCACCGAAGGTAGTGCCACGACGACGGAGACCGCCGAGTCGAAGTTCGGCGCGAGTATTGCCGAATCTCGGCCCACCTGGCTCGAAGGGCTACGTGAGGACTACGACCGACTGTTCGAGAACGCGACGGCGAGCGTCATCGCTAGCGATTCGAGCGACGAACGGACAGTCGAGTACAGTACCGCTGCTGGCAGCAGCGAGGCGTCGTACGACGATACGACTCGGAAACTCCAGATGATGAACGAGCTCTCGGCAGTCTTCTTCCGTGAATTCGCCGGGCAGACGTCACGTGGGAAGCGCATCCCGGCGTTCGTCTACCACCTCGACGACAACCTCCAGGAGTTGTTCCTCGACGTCGTCGTGGAGGGGGACGGGTCGCGGAAGTTCCCGCGGTACAGCGACGAGTACAGCGAGCGTAACTTCGACTTCGAGACGACGAGCCAGGAACTGGCTGCCGGGATGTCGATGCTCCTCACCCAGCGCGGAGAGAAGTATTCGCTCAAATACCGAGACGCGAAGGACTCGTACACGATCCGAACCTGCGACTACTACCGGTCGGGTCGCGACCCCGTCGTCAGCGAGGCAGAACACGACGGGTACGTGTACGACCTCAGCGTCGCCGAGAACGACAACTTCGTAGACGCTGTCGGCGGAATTGTGCTCCACAACACCGACTCCGTGATGCTGGAACTCGGCAGCGACCTGTCCACGGAGGAAGCCATCGAGGAGTCCTTCGACATCGAGGCGCACATCAACGACGCCTACGACGAGTTCGCCAGCGAGGAACTGAACGCCGACGAGCACCGCTTCGAAATCGAGTTCGAGAAGCTCTACCGGCGGTTCTTCCAGGCGGGGAAGAAGAAGCGGTACGCCGGCCACATCGTCTGGAAGGAGGGCAAGGACGTCGACGACGTCGACATCACGGGCTTCGAGTACCAGCGCTCGGACATCGCGCCCATCACGAAGCGCGTGCAGAAGCGCGTCATCGAACTCATCGTGAAGGAGGGCGACGTGGACGCCGTCGAGGAGTACGTCCACGACGTCATCGAGGACTACCAGGAGGGTAGCGTCGACCTGGACGACATCGGCATCCCGGGCGGCATCGGGAAGCGCCTGGACAACTACGACACGGACACCGCACAGGTCAGGGGCGCGAAGTACGCGAACCTCCTGCTGGGGACGAACTTCCAGCGCGGGTCGAAGCCGAAACGCCTCTACCTGGAGAAAGTCCACCCGGACTTCTTCCGCGAACTGGAGGCCGAGGACCCCGACATCCGCGACGACCCGCTGTACGTGGAGTTCAAGACCGACCACGACGTCATCTGTTACGAGTACGCCGACCAGATTCCCAACGAGTTCGACGTGGACTTCGACAAGATGCTGGACAAGACCCTGAAGGGGCCCATCGAGCGGATTCTGGAGGCGCTTGACATCTCCTGGGACGAGGTCAAGAGCGGGCAGACCCAGACCGGTCTCGGGAACTTCATGTAGGCGGTCAGGTGTTCGCGTCTCGTGGAGGCGTCGGCGCGGCGGGTCGTCGCCGCGTCAGAAGTGACTGAACTTGTCGCGCCGGTAGACGTCGATTTCGCTGGTGGTCGTGGGCGCGTCCTGGCTGGCGGCGAACGCGATGGCGGCGGCGACCTCTTCGGGTTCGGTGGCTTCGCCCGCCTCGAACGCGTCCTCGAAGGCCTCGCCGTCCTGCTTGTTGAACTCGGTGCGGACTTCTGTGGGGTTGACGACGGTGACGGCGACGCCGTCGTCGCCGTACCTGGCTTCGACGCTGTGCGCGAACCCGCGCGTCCACCACTTCGTCGCGGCGTACACGGGGTTGAACGGCCGCGGGTACTGGCCGGCGAAACTCCCGACGAACACGAGGTTGCCGTCGCTCGCGCGGAGGTGGGGGAGCGCGGCGCGCGTGACGAGGAACATGCCGTCGCAGTTGACGTCCATCATGTGGCGGTACTGGTCGAGGGAGAGTCCTTCGACGCCCTCGCCGCGCGCGAGGCCGGCGTTGTTCACGACGACGTCGACGCCGCCGTACTCGTCGACGGTGGCGTCGACGAGCGACTGGACGTCGTCCTCGTCGGTGACGTCTGTGGGGACGACGTGCACGTCAGCGCCGTACTCGGCGTCGAGTTCGTCCGCGACTGCTTCGAGGCGTTCGCGGCGGCGCGCGGCGAGGACGACTGTCGCGCCTTCGCCCGCGAGTTCGTGTGCCGTGGCTTCGCCGATGCCGCTGCTCGCGCCGGTCACGATGGCGACGTCGCCGTCGAGTGCTGCGTCCATGTGCCCGCCGAGGCACGCGGCGTGCTTCATAGTTGCCCAACTAACAGTTATGTCCGCGGAGCGCCAACACGAGGACGTGGTGTGACAATGACTGGCAAGAAACTCCTGATGCTGGCGGGCGACTTCGTCGAGGACTACGAGATGATGGTGCCGTTCCAGGCGCTCCAGGCCGTCGGGCACGACGTCCACGCGGTGTGCCCGGAGAAGGACGAGGGCGACACGGTGAAGACCGCGATTCACGACTTCCGCGGCGACCAGACGTACCTCGAAGAGCGCGGCCACAACTTCGCGCTGAACGCGACGATGGCCGCCATCGACCCGGCGGACTACGACGGCCTCGTGGTGCCGGGCGGCCGCGCGCCGGAGTACCTCCGGACGTACGACGAAGTGCTGGAGACGGTGCGGCACTTCTTCGAGGCGGACAAGCCAGTGGCGGCGCTCTGTCACGGCCCCCAGATTCTGGCGGCGGCGGGCGTCCTGGACGGCTACGAGATGACGTCGTATCCGGCGGTGCGGCCGGAGTGCGAGGCCGCTGGCTGTTCGTGGGTGGACGAGGTGACGACGGACGGCAACCTCGTGACGGGGCAGGCGTGGCCCGACCACCCAGAGTGGATTGCGCAGTACCTCGACCTGCTCGGCACCGAAATCGAGCACTCCGGAGCAGTCGCGGCCGACGACTGAGAGGGGACGTTGCGCAGCGATTCGGCGCCAGGCTTTCCCAATCGAAAACTGTTTTTCGAGAATGCCGAAACGGAGACCGGGTATTCCGTAACCGTTATGCGTCCAAGTCTCCTTCCTTCGGACGACTGAGGCAATGGCTACGCTCGAACTCAAAAACGTACACGCGCAAGTCGCAGAAGAGGGCGGAGAGACGATTCTCAACGGCGTCGACCTGGAAATCCCGTCGGGCGAAATCCACGCCCTGATGGGGCCGAACGGCTCCGGGAAGTCGACCACCTCGAAGATTATCGCCGGCCACCCGGCCTACGAGGTCACTGAAGGCGACGTCCTCCTCCACGTCGAGGCGGACGACTTCAGCGACGTCGACGAGATTCCGGAGGGCGCAGAGACGTGGAACCTCCTCGAACTGGAACCGAACGAGCGCGCCGCGCTCGGCATCTACCTCGGCTTCCAGTACCCCGCGGAAATCGAAGGCGTCACGCTCGTGAACTTCCTCCGGACCGCACTGAACGCCAAACTCGAAGAGCGCGACGAACTCCTCTTCGAGGACGAAGAAGAAGGCGAGGAAGACGACGAGGACGCGGGCTACGAGACCTCCCCGATGGAGGGGCCCGCCGAGGAGGGCGACGTCGGCGTCGCCGAGTTCCAGGAACTCCTCTCGGAGAAGATGGAACTCCTCGACATGGACGAGTCCTTCGCGCAGCGGTACCTCAACGCCGGCTTCTCCGGCGGCGAGAAGAAACAGAACGAAGTCCTGCAGGCCGCCATCCTGGAGCCCTCGATTGCAGTGCTGGACGAAATCGACTCCGGCCTGGACATCGACCGCCTCCAGGACGTCGCGAAGGGCATCAACGCGCTCCGCGACGAACAGGACACCGGCATCCTCCAGATTACGCACTACCAGCGCATCCTCGACTACGTCGAACCCGACCGCGTCCACATCATGCTCGACGGCGAAATCGTCATGGAAGGCGACGCGGAACTCGCCGAACAGCTAGAGGACAAGGGGTACGACTGGGTGCGCGACCAGGTCTACGAGACGGCATAACCAAATACAACCATGAGCTCAGACCAAGACCACCTCGAAGAAACCGACACCGAGGCCCGATTCGAATTCAAGAAGGAGGAGAAGTCCGCCTTCAAGTCCGAGAAAGGCCTCACCGAGGAGACCATCCGGCTCATCTCCGAAGACAAAGACGAGCCTGACTGGATGCTGGAGCGCCGGCTCCGCGCCCTCGAACAGTACAAGAAGATGCCGATGCCGACGGACTGGCCGGGCCAGCCAGACCTCTCCGAACTCGACGTCGGGGAGATTGTCCCGTACATCCGGCCGGACGTCGACAAGCGCTCCGGCGCGGACAACTGGGAAGACCTCCCGGACGAGATTCAGGACACGTTCGAACAACTGGGCATCCCCGAGGCCGAGCGCGAAGCGCTCTCCGGCGTCGGCGCCCAGTACGAGTCCGAGGTCGTTTACCAGAACATGCAGGAGCGCTGGGAGGAGAAGGGCGTCGTGTTCTGCAACATGGACGAGGCCGTCCAGGAGCACGAGGAACTCGTCCGCGAGCACTTCATGACGAAGTGCGTGCCGCCGAGCGACAACAAGTTCGCCGCGCTCCACGGCGCCGTCTGGTCGGGCGGGTCGTTCGTCTACGTCCCCGAGGACGTGACGGTGAACATGCCCGTGCAGGCGTACTTCCGGATGAACTCCGAGGGCATGGGCCAGTTCGAGCACACGCTCATCATCGCCGAGGAGGGCTCGGAAGTCCACTACATCGAGGGCTGTTCCGCGCCGAAGTACGGCAGCCACAACCTCCACTCCGGCGGCGTCGAAGTCTTCGTGAAAGAGGACGCCCACGTGCAGTACTCGACCGTGCAGAACTGGTCGAAGAACACGTTCAACCTCAACACGAAGCGCGCCATCGTCGAGGAGAACGGCACGATGGAGTGGGTCTCGGGCTCCATGGGGTCGAAGGCGACGATGCTGTACCCGTCCTCGATTCTGAAGGGCCGCGGCGCGACTGACAACCACATCACCATCGCGTTCGCCGGCGAAGGCCAGGACATCGACACCGGCGCGAAAGTCTACCACAACGCGCCGGACACGAAGTCCACCATCGAGTCGAAGTCCATCGCGAAAGACGGCGGCCGCACGAACTACCGCGGCCTCGTCCACATCGCGGACGGCGCCGAGAACTCCTCCACGTCGGTGGAGTGCGACGCGCTGATGTTCGACAACGAGTCCACCAGCGACACCATGCCGTACATGGAAATCAACGAGTCGAAGGTGGACGTCGCTCACGAGGCGACCGTCGGCAAAATCGGCGACGAGGACGTCTTCTACCTCCAGTCCCGCGGGCTGGACGACGACGACGCCAAGCAGATGATTGTCGCCGGCTTCATCGAGCCGATTACGGAGGAACTGCCCATCGAGTACGCGGTCGAACTCAACCGTCTCATCGAACTCGAGATGGAGGGGAGCCTCGGATAACATGAGCACGCAGATTCACCAGGACATCTCCGAAGAGACAGTACGGCAACTCGCCGACGAGCGCGACGAGCCCGAGTGGCTGCTGGAGACCCGGCTGGCGGCCGTCGAGGCGCTCGAAGACCTCGACTACCCGGACGTCATCGAGACGCCCGGCCGGAAGTGGACGGACCTCGAAGACCTCGACTTCGAGGCGCTCGTCGACCCGCTCTCGCAGACCGAACAGAAAGACCAGGTCGGCGTCCCCGACGTGTGCGTGGAGTCGTTCCACGACGCGCTCCAGGACGACGAACTCGCCGACCTCGTCGAGGAGAAATTCGGCAGTATCGTCGACCCCCAGCAGAACCGCCTCACGGCGCTGTCGACGGCGCTGTTCACGACCGGCACGGTCGTCTACGTGCCATCGGGCGTTGACGCCGAGGACGTGAAGATTCGGACGTCGATGACGTCCCGGTCGCTGTTCAACTACACGCTCGTCGTCACCGAGGACAACTCCTCCGTGACGATTCTGGAGCGCCAGGACACCAGCGAGGACGCCACTGAAGCGGACGACGGCCGGTACTACTCCGGCGTCGTCGAAGTGGACGCGGGCGAGAACTCCTACGTCCAGTACGGCAGCCTCCAGGACTTCGACGAGGACACGTACAACTACACCGTCAAGCGCGGCGACGCGACCACGTACTCGACGGTGAACTGGATTGAGGGCAACCTCGGGAGCCGCCTCACGAAGACGAGCGTCTCCACGGAACTCAACGGCGAGTCCAGCGAGACGAAAATCGTCGGCGCGTTCTTCGGGCACGACGACCAGCACTTCGACCTCGACTCGAAGGTCTGGCACCGCGCCGAACACACGACCGCCGACCTCGTCACGCGCGGCGTCATCGACGACCACGCCCGCAGCGTCTACGAGGGCGTCCAAGACGTCGGGAAGGACGCCTGGGACACGTCGAGCTACCAGCGCGAGAACACGCTGATGTTGAGCGACGAGAGCGAGGCCGACGCCTCCCCGAAACTCATCATCAACAACCACGACACCGAGGCCAGTCACTCCGCGACCGTCGGCCAGGTCAGCGAGGAAGACCTGTTCTACATGGAGAACCGCGGCCTCCCCGAGCAGGACGCCACGAACATGCTCGTCGAGGGCTTCTTCGTGCCCGTCCTCGAGGAAGTCGAAGTCGAGGAACTCCGCGACGAACTGCAGGAGCGCGTCCACGAACGCCTCCAGTAGTCCCGCGGTCGACACTCCTACCTGCGGACTCTCGTTTCGACGACGCCCGATAGCGCGAGCGCTGCCTGAACGACCGCGTTCCGCTGCGAGCGCTTTCCGCGGAGGGAACGGTTTAAGTCCGCTACTCTCCCAGTATGCAGCAATGAGTACCGCACAGCCGGGGGGTCTGGCGTGAGTTCGGTCGCGGCGCGCGTGGACTCCGACGACCAGCTCGCGCGCCTCCTCCAGATTGGCGTGGTGCTGGAGGAAGTCGTGGAAGCCCGCGCCTACCGCCACTACCAGTCGCTGCCCGCCGACGAGCGCGACGACGCCATCGAGGAGTTGCTCGAGGAGGCCAGCGACGAGTCCGCCGAGCACCGCCGCCGACTCGAAGCGCTCATCGACGACCTGGACGCCGAGAGCATCCCCTTCGAGGAAGTGAAAGCGCTCGTCGCGAAGAGCTACGGCCAGACCGGCCCGCAGGACTTCGACGGCGTGCTCTACGACCAGTTGCACGGCGAGGAGACCGCGTACAAGTTCTACGACGACCTCATCGAGGCCGTGGAGTCCAGTTCCGCGGAGTTCAGCGTCGACCGCGGGGACGTCCTGGAGACGCTCCGCGACATCCGGGAAGCGGAAGCACAGGGCGTCGAGGAAGTCGCGAAACTCATGGAGGCACGCGCATGAACACCGCCGACCAGTACCTGAAGACCATCTTTCTCGTGCAGCAACTCGAAGACGGCCCGGCGGCGACCGGCGACCTCGCCGACCGCCTCGGCGTCAGTCCAGCCAGCGTCAACGAGATGATTGGGAAACTCGAGGAGCGCGGCCTCGTCACGCACGAGAAGTACAAGGGCGCGGAAGTGACGGACGCCGGCGAGACGCGCGCCCGGGACGCCCTCCAGACGTACTGCATTCTCGAGCGCTTCCTCGCGAACGTCCTCGACGTCGACGACTTCCGGGAGGAAGCCCGGCAACTCGAACCCGTCATCGACGAGACGGTCGCCGACCGCCTCGACATGATTATCGACCGCGAACCGCAGTGTCCGGAGTGCTTCGATGCGGACGCGGACGCCTGCGGCCTGCTCGTCGAGGAGCGAGTCGAAGCCGACGACTGACTCGTCGTCACCATTGACTATTTTGCCGGTGGCGCCGTACCGCCGGTATGGACTGTCCGACCTGCGACAAGTCCCTCGCGACTGAACAGGGGATGCGCCAGCACCACACGAAAGTCCACGGCGACCCCCTCCCGAACCGGACGTGCAAGGACTGCGGCACCGAGTTCTACGACCCGAAAGCCCAGCGGACGTACTGCGAGGACTGCTACTCGCAGGCCGGCGAGAAGAACGGCAACTACTCGGACGCGAAAGCACGCGCCGAGTGCGAGCGCTGTGGAGACACGTTCGAGTACTATCCCTCCGACAAGGACGGCGTCTACTGTCCGGACTGCGTCGAAGCGGCGGACGGACTACTGCCGGGTGAACCGGACGCTGTCGAGGACGTCGAGGTGCCTTGTGACTACTGTGGGGCGACCCTGGAGCGACACCCCTCGCGCGTCGATTCGACGTCGTACGGCGAGTTCTGCGACCTGGAGTGCTACGGCGAGTGGTTGTCCGAGAACGTCGTCGGGTCGTCTCACCACCAGTGGGAGGGTGGCACGATTCCCTACGGGGCCTCGTGGTGGCGGGTGCGTCGCGCCGCCTGGGAGCGCGACGACTACGAGTGCCAGCGGTGTGGGGCCGGACGTGCGGAAATCGGTAGACGGCCAGACGTCCACCACGTCGAACCGGTGCGGTCGTTCGACGACCCAGCGGAAGCACACCGCTTAGACAACGTGGTGTGTCTGTGTCGCTCCTGTCACCGACTGGTCGAGGACGGTGACGCAGTCGCGCCATCGGTGGAGACCTGAAAAGCAATCTTATTGTGTAACGGCCCGCTAGCGTCGCCTGCAGTCCCGTGGTGTAGTGGCCAATCATCTGGGCCTTTGGACTGGTGCGGGTTTGCGTACCGGGAAGCAAGCCCAGGACGGCGGTTCGAATCCGCCCGGGACTATTATCAATTTTCTTACATTAATTCGGTGGGCGTTACGGTATCCTGTCGATGGCGGATTGACCTATCCGGAACGGTTAACCGACAGTCGCGTTAGTGAGTGGACGCTAGCAGTACTAATGACCGACACCATCCGCGTCCTCCACGTCGACGACGAACCCGACTTCGCGGCGATGGCGGGCGAGTTCCTCGAGCGCGAAGACGACCGCATCGAGGTGGTGACCGCGACGACGGCCAGCGAGGGCCGGGAGGTGCTGGCGTCCCAGGACGTCGACTGCGTCGTCTCCGACTTCGACATGCCGAGACAGAACGGCATCGAGTTCCTCGAGGACGTCCGCGAGGACTACCCCGACCTCCCGTTCATCTTGTTCACGGGGAAGGGCAGCGAGGAAGTCGCCAGCGAGGCGTTCTCCGCGGGCGCGAAGGACTACCTCCAGAAAGAGGGCGGCACCGACCAGTACACGATTCTCGCGAACCGCGTCGCGAACTACGTGGACACGGCGCGCGCGAAAGCCCATCGGAAGCGCCAGCTGGACGCCATCGAGGCCGCCGAAGAAGGCATCAGCATCCTGGACGAGGACGGCGAGTTCGTGTACGTGAACGAGGCGTACGCCGACCTGTACGGCTACGAGCCGTCAGAGCTGGTGGGCGAGCACTGGCGGATCCTCTATCCGGACGAAGAGCTCCCGCGCGTGAAAAGCGAGATTCTGCCGGAGGTCGAGGCCGAGGGCGGGTGGAGAGGACGGACGACGGGCGTGCGCGCGGACGGCGAGACGTTCCTCGAAGACCACACGCTCGCGAAGACGGAGGGCGGCGAACTCGTGTGCACGGTCAGAGACCTCACGGAGAACCGCGAGCGCGGAAAGGCGCTGGCGGCGCTGCACGACGCGGCGACCGACCTGGAGGCGGCGGACGCGGAAGGCGAAGTGTACGACATCCTCGTGGACGCCGCGGAGGACATCCTGGACTTCGACCTGGTGGCGGTGGACGTC
>JBDGQF010000196.1:0-10380 GCA_042219255.1 Halobacterium sp.
GGCCGCGGCGCTCGTCGAACCACTTCACGGGCGTGTTCACGGCGACGGTGTACGCTGCGCTCGCGCCGACGCCGCCGACGGCGTACGCGACGGCGGCCTCCGGCAGCGACCGCGCGAGGCCGACGCCGACGAACCCGGCGGCGAGACAGCCCGCGGCGACCAGCAGCGGCAGTCGCGGGCCGTAGCGGTCGCGCACCCAGCCGGCGGGGAACTGGCCGAGCGTCTGAAAGACGACGAACAGCGTGAACACCGTGCCGAGTGACTGCTCGGGGGCGCCGAGGCGCGCGCCCAGCGGCAGTCGCATCGACGACCACCCGAACTGGTAGACGCCCGCCGCCCCCATCGTCAGCGCGGCGACGGCGACCAGCCCCCACCCTGACGCCCACAGGTCTCGTCGCTGCATTCGCTCTCCGGGTTCCGCGCCGACACCGAAATAGGTTGGCAGTCACGGAGGGCGTTCGTGTCGTGTCGAAAGCACTTTGGCGTGGCTGCCGTACGACCGCCCATGCGACGGCGGTCGGTACTCCTGGGGGTCGCCGCGCTCGCGGCGGGCAGCGGGTGCGGGCGCGTCCTCGGCGACGACCCAGTGGAGGTGCGCGTGATGCGGCCGGAGGCCAGCGCTAACGCCAGCGATACCTGTCGGCTCTCCGATTCGTTCGTGCAGAACCACTCGGTGCTCGACCGCGTCATCGAGTCCGCGAAGACCGCGCCGAGGGGCGAGTGGGTCGTCGCGGGCACCGACCGCGAGACCGGCAGAGCACTGCTCGCCGACCTGCGCGCGCACTGCGGCACCGCCGGCGTCTACCGGTACGCCGAAACGGCCTACCGGGTGCGCGTACAGACCAGCGACGGCACGCCGCTGACGCCGGCGTCCGCGAATACGGAAGCGATTAGGGGCGGGCCGCCCGACGACACCACATGAAGGTGTTCGGGTCGAGCGGCACGCGCGGTGTCGCCAACGACGAACTCACGCCCGGGTTCGTACAGGGGGTCGCGAAGGCCGCGGCGACCGTGTGGCGCGCCGACCGCGTCGCCGTCGCCCGCGACACGCGGACGACCGGCCGCATGCTCGTCAACGCCGCGACCAGCGGCCTGCAGGCCGTCGGCGCGGACGTCGACCGCCTCGGCGTCGTGCCGACTCCCGGCCTCCAGGCGTACGCCGAACGCGAGGGCGTGCCCGCGGTGATGGTGACCGCGAGCCACAACCCCGCGGAGTACAACGGCGTGAAACTCGTCGGCGCGGACGGCGTGGAACTGCCCGTGGACGAACTGGAGCGCATCGAGCGGAAGTTCCTCACCGAACAGTTCGACACCGTCGCGTGGGACGCGGTCGGCCGCGACCGGGACGTCGAGGACGCCCGCCGCCGGTACGTCGAACAGTTACTGGACGCCGTCGACCGCGAGACCATCGCGGACGCGAACCTGACGGTGGCGCTCGACCCCGGTCACGGCGCGGGCGCGCTCACCAGCCCCGAGTTCTACCGGAAGCTCGGCTGCAAGGTCGTCACCGTGAACGGCCAGCCGGACGGCCACTTCCCGGGCCGCGACCCCGAGCCCGTCGCGGAGAACCTCGGCGACCTCGGCCGCCTCGTGGAGGCGACGGACGCCGACGTCGGCATCGCGCACGACGGCGACGCCGACCGCGCCATCTTCTTCGACGAGCGCGGCGAGTACGTCGAGGGGGATGCGACGCTCGCCGCGCTCGCGGAAGCCGAACTCGGCGAGGGCGACACGACGGTGTCCGCGGTGAACGTCAGCCAGCGCCTCGTGGACGTCTGCGACCGCACGGGCGCCGACCTCGACCTGACCCCAATCGGCTCCACGCAGATTATGACGCGCATCCGCCAACTGGAGTCCGAGGGCGAGACGGTGCCGGTCGCCGGCGAGGGCAACGGCGGCATCATCTTCCCGGCCTACCGGATGACGCGGGACGGCGCGTACACCGGCGCGCGGTTCCTGGAACTGCTCGCCGACCGGCCGGCGAGCGAGGTGGTCGCGCCGTACAGCGACTACCACAACGTCCGCGTGAACGTCAGGTACGACAACGACGCCGAACGCGAGGCGCTGCTGGGCGCCGCGGAGGAGCGCGCGCTCGACGCGGACGCCGAGAAGACCACCATCGACGGCTACCGCCTCGACTACGGCGACGCCTGGGTGCTCGCGCGGCCCTCGGGCACCGAACCTGTCGTCCGCATCTACGCGGAAGCCACGGACGCAGACCGCGCGCAGTCGCTGGCGGACGAGTTCGCCGCCGCGCTCCGCGCCGCGAAAGCCGGCATCGAGGAGTAACTAGTACTCCTCAAGCGCGTCCCTGAGTTCCTGCTCGGCCTCGCGCGCCGCCGCGAGGTCGGCCTCGACGCCGTCCTCGATGGCTCGTTTCTCTTCGTCCGTGAGTTCGTGTTCGGCGACGGCGGCGTCCCGGAGGCGCTGGTAGTCGTCGCCGCGGACGCGCCGCCGGACGGCGTGGAGGTGTTCGAGGACGTCGTCGCCGGCGAACCGCGCGACCACGGACACGAGTTCGTCCAGGCGGTGTTCGAGTTCCTCGGCCGCTGCCGGCGGCCACCCGACCGTGAGCGGGTCGGCGTCGAGGCGTTCGAGGTACGTGCGGTTGCCGCCGACCGCGCGCTTCAGTGCGCGCGGCGCGTCGACGTAGTGGTCGAGTTTCGACGGCGAGTACTCGGCGTACTCCAGTAACTGTGGAATCGGCTCCGTGCCGGCGTCGCGGTCTGCGACGAACGACGCCAGGTCGTCCGGCAACGGGTCGAACGCGACCAGGGGGTAGGCGCGCGTCGTCTCCACGAACCCGAGCACGTCTCTCGCTGGCTCCGACGACCGGAACTCGCGGAACGCGTCGGTGACGGCGTCGTCGTACGCTGCAATCGGGTCGCGGAGGTCGTCGACGGGCGCGTCCAGGTCTGCGTTCCCGAGCCGTCGGAGGCGTTCGAGGCGCTCGACCTCGCGGGCGTATTCGTCGGCGCGCTCCTCGGCGCGCTTGCGAACGGCGCTGTACTCGTCGCGGGCGGCCTGGAGGTCGTCGAGGCGGCCGGCGAGGTCGCGCGCGTCGCTCAGTCGGTCGCGGGCCTCCGCGAAGTCGCTGTCCGCGAGGCGGCGCTTCTTGAACAGGTCGAGCAGGGACTCGAAGGCGTCTCGCTCCGGCAGGTCGTCGTCCAGGCCCTCCACGAACGCCACGAGGTCGTCCTGGAACGAGATGTACGACTCGAAGTCGCCGGTGCCCGTCGCGGCCTCCTCGTACTGGTCGAAGAGGCGTTCGAGGCCGTCGAGCGCGTCGCGGAGCGCGCGGAGGCGGGACTCGCCGACGTCGTCGACGGCTTCCCGGGCGTCCTCGCGGGCGTCGCGGGCGGCTTCGAGGTCGGCGACGAGCGCGGACGCGTCGCCTGCGGGGTCGCGGGCGGCCTGCGCGTCTGGCATTACGTCACAGGTGGGGACTCGCGCTGATAGGCTTTCTGTCGCGTCCCAGCCCGTGCAGTCCGCCCGGCTGCCCGGTCAGTACACCTCGTCCGGGTCGAACACCTGCTCGCCGACGACGTCGCCGTCCAGCGTCCGGTGGAAACACGAGTGGTAGCCGGTGTGGCACGCGCCCCCGGACTGGTGGACGCGGTAGAGGAGCGCGTCGCCGTCGCAGTCCACGCGCACCTCCTCGATTTCCTGGGTGTGACCGCTGGTCGCGCCCTTCTCCCAGAGTTCGTCGCGCGACCGCGAGTAGTAGTGCGCGCGCCCCGTCTCGACGGTCTGCTCGACCGCCTCGCGGTCGGCGTGCGCCAGCATCACCACTTCCTCGGTCTCCACGTCCTGCGCGACGACGGTGACGAGGCCGTCCTCGCCGAAGTCCAGGTCGACTGCAAAGTCCATACGTGCGCGAGGACGGCCGGCCGGTTAGCGGTTGCGGCGCGCGCCCGCTACGCCGGCACGAACCCCACCGCCTGCATCGCGACGTAGAGGACGTCGCCGACCGTGAGCGCGACCAGCAGCCCGACGAACAACGGGACGATGAAGGGGACGCCCGGCGTCACCCAGACCTCGTCGTTCTCCACGACGACGTCCAGGCCCTCGCGGAGTTGCGCGGGCGTCGTGCCGTACGCCGACCCCTCGATGTCGTCGAGGAACGCCGCCGCACCCCACGGGTCGCCGCTGCCGTCCGTCGCGACGGCGCCGTCCGTCGGGTCGTTCGGGTCGTCCGGCAGCGTCGCCGGGTCGCGCAGCTCGGGGTCGACGCGGACGTCCGCGAGTTCGAGGCCGCGCCACCGCAAGTACATGCGGAGCGCGTCCAGGTCGAGGCCGTCTCGCACGAACCCGGACGGCGACTCCAGGAGGCTGCCGTGCGTCTCCGTGAGTTCCTCGACGGGGACGCGCCGCCCGACGAACATCACCACGGAGAACTCGCCGTCGAGGGCGTTCCGGACGCCGAGCACGAGCGGGTACGCGAGTCCCAGCAGGACGGTGTTCGTCAGAATCGTCAGCGAGAACACGCCCAGCACCGTCTCGACGGCCGGCAGCGAGTACCCGAGGACGTCGTACGTCGGGTACGTCGGGAACAGCACCGCGAGCGTCATGAACGCGCGGGCGTCCGCGCCGCCGAACCCGCCGACGTACCAGAACCCGTACGCCAGCGGCACGACGAACAGCAGGCTGAACGCCACGCGCACGGCGTACGGCTGAAACGCGCCCGGTTCGCCGAGCGCCAGCAGGCCCTCCCAGAGGACGAGCACCGCGCCCAGCAGGACGAGCGGCCCCCAGAGGTCGTTGGGGACGCGGCGCGTCCGCACGTCCAGGTACGCCGCCCAGCCGAGCGCCGGCACGGCGAGCAACCGCAGGAGGTCGGGTATCGTGGCGACCACTACCCGGAGACGGGCACGCCGCCCGCTTAGGTGTTTTCGTTAGACTCCACGACGGCGGCGGGCGGCCGCGTCACGGCCGCGTGGCTGGCCGGTGCGTGGAGAGAGGGAGACGCACGGCCCCCAGTGGCCCGTGCGGCGTCAAAAATCGACTCGACTACCGGTGACCGCTCAGATGACGCGGTTCTGGAGGTAGTCGAGGTGCTTCGCGTTGTAGACGATTTTGACCTCGTCGGCGGCCGGCGAGCCGATGCAGGTCAGGCGGACGTTCTTCTCTTCGACTTCCTCGTCGGAGAGAATCTGCTGCATGTCCATGTCGATTTCGCCTTCCTTCACGATGGCCGCGCAGTTCGCACACGCGCCGGCGCGGCACGAGAACGGCCAGTCGTAGCCCTGCGCCTCGGCGGCTTCGAGGATGTACTCGCCTTCCGCGACGTCGAGCGAGCCGTAGTCCTCGTCGCCGAGGTCGGCGTCGGCCGCCTTCTCGAAGAGGTCGTCGTCGTCCATGTCCCAGCCCTGGTCGTCCAGAGTCTCGTAATTGAGGTATTCAACCGTCGGCATCGTCCGTTGCGTTCGCAGTCCGCAGTCATAGTAGTTATTGTTCGCGTCGGCGCCCGAGAACCGGCGAACGAGCACCCGACCGCCGGGATTTCGCGCGCTGCGGCGATGCCGGGGTACTTTTAGGCGTGCCGGGTGGACTGGCGTGCATGGCGTTCGACTCCTTCGAGGTGGTGCCGGCGGTGGACATGCAGGACGGGGAGGTCGTCCAGCTCGTGCAGGGAGAGCGCGGGACGGAGCGGCGGTACGGCGACCCCGTGGAGGCCGCCCAGCGGTGGGTGTCTGCGGGCGCCCGGACACTCCACCTCATCGACCTGGACGGCGCGTTCGAGGGCGAGCGCGGGAACGCGGCCGCCGTCGAGCGCATCCTGGACGCGACGAACGTGGACGTCCAGGTCGGCGGCGGCATCCGCAGCGTCGCGGACGCCACCGAACTCCTGGAGCGCGGCGTCGACCGCGTGATTCTCGGGACGGCGGCCGTCGAGACGCCGGAAATCGTCGGCGAAATCAGCGCCGAGTACCCGGGGAGCGTGATGGTGAGCCTGGACGCGAAGGACGGCGAAGTGGTCGTGGAGGGCTGGACGGAGGGCACTGGGCTCGCGCCCGCGGAGGCCGCCCAGCGGTACGCCGACCTCGGTGCTGGGTCGATTCTGTTCACGAACGTCGACGTCGAGGGCCAGCAGGCGGGCGTGGAGACCGAGCCGGTGCGCCGCCTCGCGGACAGCGTCGACATCCCCGTCGTCGCGAGCGGCGGCGTCGCCGACGTCGACGACGTCCGCGCGCTGAAGGACGCCGGCGCCGCCGCCGTCGTCGTCGGCACCGCGCTCTACGAGGGGAACTTCACGCTCGAAGAAGCCCAGGCAGCCGTCCGCGACGACTGACCGACCAGCCGACTCGTTTCTGCAGTCCGACCAGCCGGCGCGCTCAGCCAGATTGCCCAGCCGGCACGCGACGACGACTCCACAGCCGGTAGGGCGGGAATCCGAAAGGGGCCGACTGGTCGCGTCACGTGCCGACGTAAGCACGCGAGCGGAGCGAGCGCGCGCAGCGAGCGCGAGGCCGACCGGAGGAAGGCCTCGGTTGGTGCGAGCGGTGACCGGAGGGAACCGCGAGTCAGGCAGGTGACGCGAGCGGGAGGGGGCTTTCGAGGAGGCGTGGTCGAGAGCAACAGCAACGAGACCAAGCCACAGTCTGACTAGCAGGCGGAACGGGTTTGTAGTCGGCCGCCCACGCCCCGAGTATGACCGACCGGACGGCCGCTGTGAGTCGTGAGACGGCGGAGACGGACATCGACGTGACGGTGGACGTGGACGGGGACGGGGATAGCACCGTTGACACGGGAATCGGGTTTTTCGACCACATGTTGGAGTCGTTCGCGAAGCACGGCCTGTTCGACGTGACCGTGCGGTGTGATGGCGACCTGGAAATCGACGACCACCACACGGTGGAGGACGTCGGGATTGCGCTGGGGTCGGCGTTCGAGGGCGCGCTGGGGGAGAAGCGCGGTATCGAGCGGTTCGCCGACCGGCGGGTGCCGCTGGACGAGGCGGTGGCGAGCGTGGTGGTGGACGTGTCGGGGCGGCCGGTCTACGAGTTCGAGGGCGAGTTCAGTCAGCCCTACGTCGGCGACGTGACGAGCGTGATGGCGCGGCACTTCTTCCGTTCGTTCGCGGTGAACGCGGGCCTGACGCTGCACTGCGAGGTCGACGGGGAGAACGCGCACCACGAGGTAGAGGCGCTTTTCAAGGGCGTCGCGCGGGCGTTGGACGACGCGACGCGCATCGACGGGCGGCGGTCGGGGACGCCGTCGACGAAAGGCGAGCTGTAGTCACTCGCCGTAGCGCTGAGCGTCTCACTCGTCGCCGGAGGATTCGAGCGGTCGCCAGTCGAGTCCGGTCGCGTCGTAGTCCTGTTCGCTGGAGAGCACCGTTCCGCCTTCGGTCGCGGCGATGCCGGCGTGGAGCGCGTCGAACGGCGTCAGGTCGTACTCGTCGAGGAACGTCGCCGCGGCGAGCACGGCGTCTTCGTGGCGCTGTGGCTCGATGGGGACGAGTTCGAGGAGGTCGGCGACGGCGCGCGGCGCGTCGATGTCGTACGCTGCATTCTCGCGGTCGTAGAACAGCACGAGGACTTCCGCGTACGAGAGCACGGACGTGTGGACGTCCTCGCTGTCGAGCGCTTCGAGCGCGTGGTCGCGCAGCCAGTCGTCCCGTTTCAGGAGCGCGACGAGGAAGTCCGTCTCGACGTACACGAGTCAGTCCTCGTCCCGCGGCGCGTCGTCTGCGTCCGCGCGGGCGTCAGCGGCGGTTCGCTGGCGGGCGGCCGCTTTCAGGTCGTCGACGTCCTCGCCCTCGAAGGCGTCACCGACGGCGGCAGCGAGGCCCGCCAGTGGGTCGTCGTCGACGGGGAACAGCGCGACGTGACTGGGGAGTTCGACGATGCGGTAGCGGTCGCCGAACCGCTCGCGGACGTCCTTCGGGAGGTAGATGCGGCCGCGTTCGTCCGTGGACTTCGACATCTCAGTACGAGATACTGTGGGAAAATGCAAAAGTGTTCCCGTAGATTTGAGGTGCTTCCCCGCGCGGTTGTCGTGAGACCGCCGTCTCAGGCCGTCTGCAGGCCGCCACTGGTCTCTTCGACGTCGCCGTTCTCGATGGCGGCGTCGACTGCGTCCTCAAACGTCGCGGTGTCGAGGTCGTAGGCGTTCGTCGCGAGCGCGCGGAGGTCGTCGCGCGGCATCGCGCCGTCGCGGTTCTGGAGCAGGCGGATGACCTGGGCGTAGCCGTCCGGCCGGCGCGCCGGTGACCCGCCCGCGGCAGCGCCGTTCGGTGTTTCGCTTTCAGCGTCGGCTGACTCGCTCTCCTCGGCGTCGGCTGGGCCGCCAGAACCGGTGTCGTCGCCGGCGTGAATCGTCACGCCGTCCTCGTCGTCGCCGGGCTCGTCGTCGCCGTCTGCGCTTGCGGCCTCGTCGTCGCCGACCGCGCTTGCGGCCGCTTGGTCGGACTGCGCACGGGCGGCGCCCGTCTCGCGGTCGCTGTCTGCGTCGATGGCGTCGTCGACGGCCGTCCCGCTGACGGCGCGCGACGGACTGGCGCGTTCCGCGTCGCCGCTCGTCGAACTGTCGCGCGTCGTCGCGTCCGACTGGCCGTCGGCGTCGCCGGTCAACGCGCCCGCGGCGTCGAGCAGGGGGTCGACGACGGACTGGAGCGTGTCGCGGCAGGCCGCGCAGAGCGCGAGGCGTTTCGGGCCGTCGGCGACCGACGCGGGCACGACCTCGTAGACGCCCTCGGCGGCGTCGCCACAGAAGTCACAGGTGTCGAGTTGGCGCATGCCTGCACCGAGGGTGCGCGCCGGCAAAAGCCTCCTGTCCCGCCGCGCACTCCGTGCGAGTCGTTCACGCACTCGGAGACTGCACCCACACGGTTTTCACGGCACGACGCCTGCGTCGCTGTATGTTCGAGGACATCATGCAGAAGTTCGAGGGGAGCCCCGGCCAGCAGGCCGTGATTCGGCTCCTGCTCGAACGCGGGTTCTCCGTGAACGACGACGGCCGCGTCGTCTCCGGAGACATCGAAATCCCGTACACGCAGGTCGCCGAGGAGGCGGGCGTCGACCGGCGCGTCGTCGACTCCACGACGGAAGCCATCCTCGAGGACGACGAACTCCGCCGCATCTTCCAGAACATCAGCCAGATTCCGAGCCTCATGGACCTCGCGCCAGTCCTGGACTTGACCGTCGTCACGGTGGAAGTCCAGGACGCCGACGAACCCGGTATCGTCGCGCAGGTCGCCGGCCTGCTCGCCGACCGCGGCATCAGCATCCGCCAGACGATAAGCGAAGACCCCGAGTTCACGGACGAACCGCGGCTCTACCTCGTGACGGACGAAGCCCTCCCGGGGGACGTCCTGACTGAGTTGATGGAGTTGCCGTTCGTGCGGTCGGTCGAACTCAGTTAGGTTCGCCGACGACGCTGGCGATGACGAACAGGTAGCCGATGGTCGTGATGGCGTAGTTCACGGTGAGCAAGACGACCGCGTTCTCGAAGTTCTGCGCGAACGCCGACACCGTGGTCGCGATTGCGGCGGCGACGATGATGGAGAAGCCGAGCGCGAGCAACAGCATCTCGCGGCGCTCCGTCTGGAGGTAGGCGTTGGCGGCAATCGCCACCATCGCCAGTCCGGACAGCGAGAGCGCGATGCTGAAGAGCACGTAGACGAGTTCTAGCGTCGTCAGCGCGGCCATTCACCTCTCCGTTGGCCGAGCGCACGCATAATCCTTTGGGAGGCGGCCTGCCGGCGTCACGCGGTCTGGCGGACGAGTGGCGTCGCTGCGTCGGACGCTCCCGGCGCCCGGGCGGTGGGCGCGCAACCGCAAACTGGAACCCGCCGCGGGCCCGAGGTGGGGGTGTGACTGACGCGTACGAGACGCTGGCGGGCCGCGGCGAGGCGTCCTTCGAGGTGCAGGGCTCGGAGTTCATCGGGTACGCGTCGCCCGCCGGGACGGTCGAGGAAGCCGAGGCGTTCGTAGAGGAGGTGCGCGCGGAACACGCGGACGCGACGCACAACGTCCCGGCGTACCGCGTTCGCCTCGAATCGGGCGGGCCAGGAGACGGGTACATGCTCCGCGAGTACCAGAGCGACGACGGCGAACCCACTGGCTCGTCGGGGAAGCCGGCGTTGAACGTCCTCCAGCAGCAGGACGTCGAGAACGCCGTGGTCGTGGTGACGCGGTACTACGGCGGCACGAACCTCGGCGTCGGCGGCCTCGCGAGGGCGTACTCGCGCGCCGTGAAGGAGGCCGTCGCGGACGCCGGCGTGGTCGAGCAGCGCCCCCAGGAGCGGTTCGGCGTGACCGTGGAGTACGACGACTCCGGGAGCGTGCGGTCGGTCCTGGAGAGCGCGGACTGCGAGTTCGACGCCGAGTACGGCGAGGACGTCTCCTTCGACGTGACCGTCGCCAGCGAGGACGC
>JBDGQF010000330.1:0-10301 GCA_042219255.1 Halobacterium sp.
GGCGACGGCGAGGAAGCCGAGTGAGTACGCCGCCCGCGCGCAATTCCGCCCTCTCGCGGGCGTCAAGAACGTTCCCGCGTCTTTTTTACCTGCGACCCGAATTACATCGAGTAACTATGACCGCGGACGCCGACGCCGACGGCCGACCGCGCGGGCCGACGCCCCGGGGCCGCCGCGCCCGGAGCGGCGTCCGCGCCGGCACCGCGGCCCGAACGCCCATGTACACTACACACGAGGCGGTACGCTATGTCTGAGCACTACGACGTCGTCGTCGCCGGCGCCGGGCCGGCGGGAGCACAGTGCGCGAGAGACCTCGCCCAGCGGGACTACGACGTCCTCGTGCTGGAAGCCGAACCGGAGGACGACTTCCCGCGGCAGTCGAACAAGTCCACGGCCGGGACGTTCGCGTCGATGACGGGCGCGTTCGGCATCCCGGACGACGTCGTGATGAACTACACCGACGAAGTCGTCCTGGAGTCCCCGAACGAGCACTTCGTGCAGAGCCAGCCCGGCGCCGTCCTCGAGTTCGCGGACTTCAAGCGCTGGCTGGTCGCGGAAGGCCGCGAGCACGGCGCCGAGTACCGGTTCGCGTCGCGCGTGAACAACCCCATCATGGAGGACGGCGACATCGTCGGCGTGCAGTACGCGGGCGACGAGGAAGTCTACGGCGACGTCATCGTGGACGCGACTGGGCCGGCGGCGCCGCTCGCGAAGAAACTCGACGTCTGCCAGCTAGAGCGGTCGAACCAGGCGGTCGGCATCGAGTGGGAGATGGAGGGCGTGGATGTCGACCACCCCGAGTTCGCCGACCTGACGGACGCGATGATGCTGCGCCTCGACCACGAGTACGCCCCGGGGGGTTACTCGTGGATTTTCCACACGGGCGGCGACACCGCGAAAGTCGGCCTGTGTTACATCCAGAACGAGAGCTACCAGAAGTACGGGGACGCCTCGAAGAGCATCGACGACCACCTCGAACACTGGCTGGACGTCGACCCGCGCTTCGAGGACGCCCAGCGCATCACGGACAAACAACAGCACCGCGGGTCGGCGCACATCCAGATGCCCGCGGACCTCAGCACGGACAACTTCATGGCCATCGGCGACACGGTGCCGACCATCGACCCGCTCTGGGGCGAGGGCATCCACAAGGGCATGGAGTCCGCGCGCGCCGCCGCCATCACCGCCGACCGCTGCCTGATGGGGTCGGAGACCGACACGTCCGCCGCGGCGATGGCGACGTACGACGACCTCTGGCACAGTCGCGTCGCGCCGGACATGCGCAAGCGCCTGTCGATGACCCAGTTGCTGTACCTCGCGCCGAACGACCGCTACGACCGCCTGATGCAAGACCTCTCCGCGATGGACGTCGAGACGCTCAGCGAAGCGAACCAGGGCGGCCTGCGCGGGCTGTCCAGTCTCATTCACCTCAGCGACCTCCCGATTCTCGCGCGGTTCGCGAAACAGCGCCTCGCCGAGTGACCGCGCCGCCAGTCCGCCGTGGCGCTCGCCGACTCCCCAAGCACTAACCGCCGCGCAGTCCTCTCACCGGACATGTCTCAGAACGAGCAGCGACGCGCACCGCTCGCGGACGGCATGCCGATGCTCGGCCTCGGCACGTGGCAGAACGACGACCCGGAGCAGTGCGTCGAGAGCGTGCGCACCGCCCTGGAGATGGGGTACCGCCACATCGACACCGCGCAGGCGTACGGGAACGAGGAGGCTGTCGGTCGCGGCATCGCCGAAGCCGACGTGCCCCGCGAGGACGTCTTCCTCGCGACGAAAGTCTGGATTGACAGCCTCGGCCACGACGACGTGATTCGCACGACCGAGGAGAGCCTCGAACGGCTCGGCGTCGAGTCCGTCGACCTGCTGTACGTCCACTGGCCGGCCGGCGAGTACGACGCCGAAGACACGCTGCCGGCGTTCCAGGAACTCGTCGACGACGGCCTCGTCGACCGCATCGGCGTCAGCAACTTCGAGCCGCGCCACCTCGACGAAGCGCGCGACGTGCTCGGCGACGACCCGTTCGCGAACCAGGTCGAGATGCACCCGCTGCTCCCCCAGGAAGAACTCCGCGAGTACGCCGACGGCCGCGACCTCGAACTCGTCGCGTACTCGCCGCTCGCGCGCGGCGACGTCTTCGACGTCCCCGAGATTCAGGCGGTCGCCGACAAGCACGACGTCAGCGGAGCCCAGGTGAGCCTCGCGTGGCTGCGCGAGAAAGGCGTCACGTCCATCCCGAAGGCCACCGGTGAAGCCCACATCCGCGACAACTTCGACAGCCTCGCCGTCGACCTCGACGACGAGGACGTCGCGAAAATCGACGGTTTCGACCGCCGCAACCGCGAAGTCGACCCGGACTTCGCGCCCTGGAACTGACTCGGACTCCAACAGTCCTATTTTCCCGCGCTCGACGAAGAATAGCAACGCGGCCGGATTTCACTAACGACACCAGCATCCGCGAGCGAGCGGTTCGAAGAACCCGAGCGAAGCGGTTCACCGAGCGCGACCGGCGGGAGCGCTCGGGCGCAAGGACGACCGAAGGGAGGACGCAGCGCTTTTTCCCCAAGTTTTTGCCGAGTGAGGTGCGCCTCCGGCGCACCTCACGTGGTTCGAGAGACGCCTACGGCGTCTCTCGTCATCACGAGAGAGCTTCGCTCTCTCGAACGACAGCGCAAAAAGTGGGTTTCACATGTACCCGAGGTCTCGCAGGCGTTCCATGAGGTCTTCTTTGTCCTGGGCGCGGCCTGCGCGCTCGGTTGTGTTCTCTAAGTCCTGGAGCCAGGCGGGTTCGTCGGCGGACTTGTCCGTGGAGATTTCGCTGCCGAGACTCCGGTAGCCCTTGAAGTACTTGGGGGAGACGGGGATGTCTTCGTGGGTGAGGTCGTTCGGGAGGTCGTCGAAGTCCTGGGGGACGTAGCCGTCCTCGGGGAAGTCTTCGACGGTCTCGGGGACGACGTAGAACCAGAAGGCGTCCCAGACGGCTGCTTCGTCGAACTGGAGAATCGGCTGGATGCGGTCGTGGGGCGGGTAGACGTCGGGGTCGTGGCGCGGGCTGAAGAACGTCTCGTCGGCGCGGGCTTCCTGTTCGTCCCAGCGGATGCCCGAGAGGATTCCGTCGACGTCGTGCTCTTCGAGGGCGTTGTTGAGCGCGACGGTCTTGAGGAGGTGGTTGCCGACGTACGTGTCCAGCAGGAACGGGAACGTGTCCTCTTCGTATTCGAGGAGGTCGCGGACGTGGTGTTGGTTCTGTTCGTTGAGTTCGTCGACGGGGATGTCGTCGCCGGGTTCGAGGTCGTGTTCGTCGACGTAGTCGCCGACGTCCTCGTTGCGCGCGTAGATGACGTCGAGGTCCCATTCGTCGGCCCAGCGGTCGACGAAGTCGTGGAGTTCGTCGAAGTGCTGGAAGTGGTCGATGAAGATAGCGGGCGGGACGTCGTACCCGAACTTCTCGGCGACTTCCTTCACGAAGTACAGCGTGAGCGTGGAGTCTTTGCCGCCCGTCCACATGATGGCGGGGTTCTCGTACTCTTCGAGGCCTTTGCGGGTGACCTCGATGGCTTTCTCGATTTTGTCTTCGAGCGTGGGGTAGTCCTCGGGGGACTCGCCTTCGCCGTCCGTGTAGTCGACGTCGAGGTAGTCTGGGAAGTCCTCGCTCATACGCCCGGAATCGACGCTGGCACGTATAGGTTTGTGGATATCGAGCGCCGGTGTCAGTGCTCGCAGACGCCGGCAGAACTTACGGAGCGGCGCTGTGCGGGCGGGCGGTGGGGGCGCGCTACGGGCCGGAGATGAGAGTGATGCGCCTACGGGCGGGAGGCGGAGGCGACGCGCCTACGGGCCTGGCGTGGGGGCGGCCTTCTGGAGGGCGGTCTCGGCGATGTTGCCGCCGTAGTCCGCGCTCCGGGAGAGCGAGTCGACGACGAGGCCGAGGTGTTGGGCGTTGTGGGCGTCGAGGTCGTGCAGGAGGTCGTCGACGGCGCGGGTCTGTTCGTCGATGTCGCGGACGCCCGCGCGCGCTTCGTTCGCGAGACGGGTGGCTTCCTCGGGGTCGTCCTCGAAGAGCGCGTCCATCGCGGTGCCGATGATGTCGACGGCGTCGGCTTCGAGGTCGGCGAGCGCGTCGGCGACGTCGTTGGGAATCTCCTCGTCGAGGTCGTGGGTGACGCGCGCTATCTTCGCGGCGTGGTCGGCGACGCGTTCGAGCTGGCGCGCGCTGGAGTGGTAGTCGAAGGCGGTCTCGCGCGTGAGCCCGATTTCCTGGGCGACCTTGGGGGAGCGGAGCGCGCCGCGGAAGATGCGGGAGACGACGTACCAGAGGCGGTCGACGTCGTCGTCGCGGTCCATGACGTCGCTGGCGACGTCGAGTTCGTGGTCGGCGAGCGCGTCGACGGCGTCGCCGAGCATGGACGTGGAGATGAGGTGCATGCGGCGGACGGCGTTGTGAATGGAGAGTTCCGAGGAGTCCAGGAGGTCTTGGATGACGACGCGGTCGTTAGTCTCTTCGAGGACTTCGAGGCCGACGAGCCCCTGGGTGGCGTTCCGGATGACGCGTCGCTGGTCTGGGGAGATGCTGTCGGCTTCGAGCGCGAGGACGTCGAAGCCGCTGACGTACATCGTCATGACGGCGCGCATGAGTTCGTCGCCCTCCATGCCGGAGATGTCGAGGGTGCCCTCTTCGGTGTTCGTGGTGGTGACTGGCGTCAACAGCAGCGACCCGCTGTCCGGGTGGAAGCCGACTTCGTCGCCGGCCTCGACGTCGTGGTCGCGCGCCCAGTCTTTCGGAATGGAGACGGTGAACGTCGACCCGCCGGTGACCTGGACTTTCCTGCGTTCCATGCCACCGACTATCCTGTAACACAATATAAATTCTTCCGTTCGTATATAGATTTGCTCGGAGTTTCGTCTACATCCTTATTCCCTTCGTTAAGCCACGCAGAAGTACCGTTCCCGGAATTTCCGTAGTCCCGGTTTTCTGCCCGAATTCCCCGTGTGAACGTCCCCATAGGTATACCTATATAGCCATCATAGTAGAGTACTTATTCGTATCTTCCCGAGGTGGCAGTGATGACAGGCAATCAGGCCGAGTCGACTCGTCGCACGCGTCGTCAGGTTCTCGCGGGCCTCGGAGCAGCGGGGGCGGCAGCGCTCGCGGGCTGCCAGAGCACGGGCGACGGCGGCTCAGACGGCGGGCTGTCGGGCACAATCGACATCGCGGGCAGTTCCACGGTGTTCCCGCTCGCGACGGCGATGTCCGAAGCGTTCCGGGGCGAGAAGGTCGGCGAACCCCACCCGGACGTCGAGTTCAACCTCAAGTCCACGGGGACCGGTGGCGGCTTCGCGAACCAGTTCTGTCCCGGGAACACGGACTTCAACAACGCCTCCCGCCCAATCCGGGAGCAGGAACGCCAGCAGTGCGCGTCCAACGACGTCGAACCCGTCGAACTCACGGTCGCGACGGACGCGGTGACGGTCGTCGTCAACAACGACCTCGACATCGACAGCATCACCGTCGACGAACTCGCGACCATATGGTCGGCCGAAGAACAGCCCGAACTCTGGTCGGACGTCAACTCCGACTGGCCGGACGAACCCCTCGAACTGTACGGGCCGTCGGACGCCTCCGGCACGTACGACTACTTCATCGAGGCCGTCCTCCACAGCGGCGACCAGAAACTCAGCCACCGCCAGGACTACTCCAGCACGGAGCAAGACCGCACCATCATCCAGAGTGTCGAGGGCTCGAAGTACGCGATGGGCTACCTCGGGTTCGCGTACTACTCCGCGAACAAAGACCGCGTGAAGGCGCTGGCCATCGACGACGGCGACGGCGAACCCGTCGAACCGAGCCTGGAGACCGCTCGCAGCGGCGACTACCAGCCGCTCTCCCGGCCGCTGTTCACGTACCCCGCGAAGTCCTCGCTCGCCGAAGACCACGTCGCCGCGTTCGCCCGGTTCTGGCTGGAGCAGTCCACGAACGAGAACATCGTCGCGAAAGACGTCGGCTACGTCCCGCTCAGCGAGGAGGACAAACAGGAACAGCTCGACGTCCTCGAGTCCGCCATCGAGGAAGCCGAGAACTGACCGGTAGCGGCCCCGAACAAAGAGCTTATACTCTCAGCATGACCCGAACTCAGTAATGAGCGGCGACGACTTCGAGGACGCGCTCACGCGCCGGACCCAGAACGCGCCGCCGGAACTGCTCTCGCGCACGTTCTTCTTCGCGTGCGCTGCGCTGTCCATCGCGACCACCATCGGCCTCATCGTCCTGTTGACGACGGAGGCGGCGAAGTTCTTCTCGTTCTCCGCGCCCCTGGTCGGCGCGACCGGCCAGACCGTCCCCCTGCTGGACTTCGTCACGGGCACGAAGTGGCAGCCGACGAGCGGGAGTTTCGGCGTGCTGTCGCTGGTGTCCGCGACGCTGATGGTGATGGTGGGGTCGTCCCTGCTCGCGCTCCCGCTGGGCGTCGGGACGGCCATCTACCTCAGCGAGTACGCCAGCCCGCGCGTGCGCTCGATTCTCAAGCCCGGCCTGGAGATTCTGGCGGGCATCCCGACGGTCGTGTACGGGTTCTTCGCGGTCATCTACATCACGCCCGCGCTCCAGCCGTACGTCCCCGGACTCGGCACGTTCAACATGCTGTCGGCGTGCGTCGTCGTCGGCATCATGATTATCCCGATGGTGGCGTCCGTCAGCGAGGACGCGATGTCCGCCGTCCCGGAGGAACTCCGGCAGGCGGGCTACGGGATGGGCGCGACGAAGTTCGAGGTGTCCACGGGCATCGTCGTGCCCGCGGCGCTCTCGGGCATCTTCTCGTCGTTCATCCTCGCGCTCTCGCGGGCCATCGGTGAGACGATGGCGGTCACCATCGCGTCCGGGTCGACGGCGCAGTTCCTGAACTTCCTCAATCCCTCGGCGTACACGGAGCCCGCGCTCCCGATGACCGCGGCGATGGTGAAACTCGTCGGCGGCGACGTCACCGGCGGCGGCATCAGGTACCAGAGCGTGTTCGCAATCGGCATCGCATTGTTCGTAATCACGCTTGCGATGAACGTCGTCAGCGATGTCGTCGCGCAGTACTACAGGGAGGAGTACTGAGATGTCGACAGAGACCGACTCGGACGCAGTCACCGAGTTCCAGCGCGTCAGCAGGACCGTCGGGACGCTGTTCCGCTACCTCCTGCTGGCGGCGACGCTGTTCGGCGTCGTCTTCGTCACCATCCTGCTCGTCTACGTCGCCAACGACGCGATTCGGCCGCTCACCGCCGACCCTGGCTGGCACCTCACGTTCTTCCTGACGCTCGTGGTGCCGACGCTCGCCGTCGGCGCCGCGCTCTACCGGCGGAACGTGGACGCGCTCCGCACCGGCACGTTCGCCATCGGCCTCGTCGTGGTCGCCGGCATGTTCAGCGGCGGCGCGGCGATGATTTTCATCGACATCGTCGAGCCGTTGACGTGGCTGGCGTTCCTCGTCGCGCTCGCCGTCCCGAGCGCGGTGACCGTCCTGGTCGTGAAAAACGACCACCGCCTCCCGTTCGTCGCGCAGTTCGTCGCCACCGTCGCGGCGTTCTACCTCTCGCTGTTCGGGTTCCCCGGGCCGTTCACGGACACGCAGGTCGTCCCGGGCGTCTTCGGGTTCCTGTCGGGCGTCCCGGTGGCGCCCGCACCGTGGCTGCTCCTCGTCGCGACCCTCGGCATCCCCGCGGCGTACGTCGGCGCGCGCCACGTCGGCCGCGACCGCGGACAGCGGACGCGTGTCCTCGCCGGCGCGGGCGTCCTCGCCGTTGTCGCGTCGGGCGGCCTCGTCGGCCCACTCCTCGGCGTCGACCCGGTGCCGGGGACGGTCGTCGCCGCCGTCGCGGTCGTGCCGCCGCTCGTGTACGCCGCGGGCATCGCCGCACACCGGCCGGCCCAACGCGTCGGCCTCCTGTTGCCCGCGACCATCATCGCCGGCACCCTCGTCGGCGCGCTCGCCGTCGACGCCGCCGGGTTCGCCGGCCCGCAGTCCTGGGTCGACTGGGCGTTCCTCACGAGCGCGCACAGCCGCACCGCCGCCGAGGCCGGGTTCTATCCCGCAATCGGCGGGTCGATTCTGTTGATGTTGACAGTCGCCGTGTTCGCGTTCCCCGTGGGCGTCGGCGCCGCCGTCTACCTCGAAGAGTACGCGCCGGACAACCGCTTCACGCGAATCATCGACGTCAACATCTCGAACCTCGCGGGCGTCCCCTCCGTCGTCTACGGGCTCCTCGGACTCGCGCTGTTCGTCACGTACCTCGACCAGCCGGCGGGCACCGTCCTCATCGGCGGCGTGACGCTGGGCCTGCTCATCCTCCCCATCGTCATCATCTCCGCGCGCGAGGCCATCCGCTCGGTCCCCGAGGAGATGCGCGCCGCGTCCTACGGCATGGGCGCGACGCGCTGGCAGACCGTGAAGAACGTCGTGCTGCCGCGGTCGTTCTCCGGCATCCTCACGGGGACGATTCTCGCGCTCGGGCGCGCCATCGGCGAGACGGCGCCGCTGGTGATGATTGGCGCGCCGAACGTCAAGTACTCGCTGCCGGGCGGGCTCTCGGAGGCAGCGAGCGCGATGCCCCTGCAGGTGTACGCGTGGTCGAGTCTCTACGCCACCGAGGAGTTCTACGAGAAGGTCGTCCCGGCGGGCGTCGTGGTGCTCGTCGCCGTCCTGCTCGCGATGAACTCCATCGCCATCGTCCTGCGGAACAAGTACCAGTCCGAGGAGTGACACGCCATGACTGACAACACAGCAGACTACACCGACGAATCGGAGCACCGAGACAGCGCCGACCCGACGGACGACGACATGCTCGTCGAGACGGACGTCGCCGGGGCCGCCACGCCAGGGAAGACGTCCGTCCCGACGCCCGACCCCATCATCCAGTCGCGCGACCTCGACGTCTTCTACGGCGAGGAGCAGGCGCTGGACAGCATCGACATCGACATCCCCGAGAACCGCGTCACCGCCATCATCGGGCCCTCTGGCTGCGGGAAGTCGACGTTCCTCCGGTGCATCAACCGGATGAACGACCGCATCGAGTCCTGCCGCGTGGACGGCGAACTCACGCTCCGCGGGAAGAACGTCTACGACCCGGACGTCGACCCGGTGGCGCTGCGGCGCCGCGTCGGCATGGTGTTCCAGGAGCCGAACCCGTTCCCGAAGAGCATCTACGACAACGTCGCGTACGGCCTCGACATCCAGGACGTCGAGGGCGACCACGACGAAATCGTCGAACAGTCCCTGAAGCGCGCCGCGCTCTGGGACGAAGTCAGCCACCAGCTGGACAGCTCCGGCCTCGACCTCTCCGGCGGCCAACAGCAGCGCCTCTGCATCGCGCGCGCCATCGCGCCCGACCCCGAGGTGTTGCTGATGGACGAGCCCGCGTCGGCGCTCGACCCGGTCGCGACGTCGAAAATCGAAGACCTCATCGAGGAACTCGCCGAGGACTACACCGTCGTCATCGTCACGCACAACATGCAGCAGGCCGCCCGCATCAGCGACAAGACGGCCGTGTTCCTTACGGGCGGGGAGCTCGTCGAGTTCGGTGACACGAACCAGATATTCGAGAACCCGGAGCACGACCGCGTCGAAGATTACATTACCGGCAAGTTCGGGTAACAACTATGGCACGAGAGAGCTACCAGGAGAAACTCGACGCGCTCCAGAGCGACGTGCTCTACATGAGCGAGGTGGTCGTCGACCGCCTGCGGCTCGCGCTGGAGGCGATGGAGCAGAAAGACGACGACGCCGCGTGGGACGTCATCGAGGGCGACGACGAAGTGAACGAACTCTACCTCGACCTCGAAGAGGAGTGCATCGACCTGCTCGCGCTCCAGCAACCCGTCGCCGGCGACCTGCGTCTCATCGCGTCGTCGTTCAAGATTATCACCGACCTCGAACGCATCGGCGACCTCGCGGTGAACCTCGCCGAACACACCCTGGACGCCGACCGGGACGTGTTCCCGGAGGTCGACGTCCAGTCCATCGGCACCACCACCATCGAGATGGTGGAGGACTCGATGGACGCCTACGAGGCCGAGGACGTCGACGCCTGCTACGACGTCGCCGCGCGCGACGACGACCTCGACGAGCGCTGCCGTGAGGCGTCCGAGACCGTGATGCGCGACCTCATCGAGACGGAAATCGACGAGACGTCCGAGGAGGAGGAAGTGGAGGCGCTGATGCAGGACGTCTCCCGCCTCTTGCTCACCATCCGCGACCTGGAACGCGTCGGCGACCACGCGGTCAACATCGCCGCGCGCACCCTCTACATGGTCGAGA
>JBDGQF010000332.1:0-1091 GCA_042219255.1 Halobacterium sp.
TCGGTGGCGGCGTCGATGTCGATGTTGTCGACGCCGATGCCGGCGCGCCCGACGATGACGAGGTCGTCTGCGGCCTCGAAGACGTCCTCGGTAACCTGGGTGCCCGAGCGCACGACGAGGGCGTGCGCGTCGCTGACGGCGTCCAGGAGCGCGTCGCCCTCCACGTCGTAGGCCGTCTCTACGTCCAAGCCCGCGTCGCGGAGTCGGTCGAGACCGGCGTCCGCGATGGGGTCCGTGACGAGTACCTTCATACAGTGCGGGTCGGCCCCGCCGCGGATAAGGGTTTCCGCACGTGCATGAATTGTCGGTGTACCGATTTGGGAGAAATATACACGAATTTGGGTTTTCTCGCAAGGGAGGCCGGGTGTCTGTCCACGGCCGCGCGTGGTAGCGGCGGAGATTGCCGACGCGGCCCGCTCGGAGCGGCCGCACCTACAACGTCTGCCACGGGAGCGACGCTTTTCCCTGCCCGCCGCCTAGCCCGCAGTGATGGCTCTCGTCGCGTTCGACTTCGACGGCACGCTCGCGGACTCCGAAATGATGGACCGCCTCGCCGCCCGGCACGGCGTCGGCGACGACGTCGCGGACATCACCGAGCGCGCGATGCGCGGCGACCTCTCCTACGCGGAGAGCCTCCGCGAGCGCGCCAGTCTCGTCGCCGGCCTCCCCAGCGAGGACGCCGCAGACGTCTACAGCGGCGTCCGCCTGCGCGACGGCGCCGCGGACGTCCTCCGAGAACTCGACGGCAACGGCGTCCGCGTCGTCGTGCTCACGGGCGGGTTCCGCCGCGGCGTCCAGGCCGCGCTCGACGCCGCCGGCGTCTCCGTCGACCGCATCGTCTCGAACCGCCTGCCCGAAGCCGACGGCGAACTCACGGGGGACGTCGACGGCCCACTCATCGAGGGGACGAAAGACGACGCGCTCGTCGACGTCTGCGCGGAGTACGGCGTCGACGTCGAGGACGGCGTCGCCGTCGGCGACGGCGCCAACGACACGCCGATGCTGGACGCCGCCGGGTTCAGCGTCGGCTTCCAGCCGAAACCGGGCGTCGACGAGCACTGCGACGTCGTCGTCGACTCGATGGACGAACT
>JBDGQF010000332.1:1191-7500 GCA_042219255.1 Halobacterium sp.
GCGGCGACGCCGACGAGCGCGAAGCACGCGACGACGAACTTCACGTACGCCTTCGTGAGCGGGTCGGTCGCGAGGTCGGTCACCGACGGCTGCCCCTGTCCGCCGGGGGCGCCGTTCGGTGGCTGTTCTCGGCCTGGCTGTGGGTCTGCGTCCAGTTCCCGGTCGTCTGTGGACGGTGTCGGCTCCGTCGTGTCGTCGTCTCGACCTGAGATCAAGGTACAATTCTCGCACCGGGTGTTAAAGGTTTCATGTAAATTTTGAAGGACTAGTGTGGGGAAATAGTGGGGCGTGGCCGCCATAGGACGTGTCAGAGTGAGTATCGAAGCGTGTGACGAAAACCCGCGACGGGTGGGGTCGCGGGGGTTTTCCCGGGTCGAGCGGCCAGGGCACACTGAGCGGATTCAACCCGGGCAGTAGAGGGGTACGACCGTACCACTCTTGCTTAATTGGGCATTAATCCCGGTTTCCTCACGTGTTTTCGGTCGCGAATGCAACGGGAACGTTGATTGTGCGCAACGGCCAACCCCACCGTAGTGTCGGCCAAGCACTCAGACGGGCTCCCCGAGACGGACATCCACGACGTCCTCCGGAACGACCGGCGACGCATGGTCATCGAACTGCTCGGCGAGGCCGACGGCCCGGTGACCGCGCGCGACCTCTCGGAGACTATCGCCGTCCGCGAGTCCGGCGACGACCCGCCACCGCGGAACGTCCGCCAGAGCGTCTACATCTCCCTCCAGCAGACCCACCTCCCGAAACTCGAGGAACTCGGCATCGTCGAGTACGACGAGAACTCCAAGGAGGTGCGGCCCGCGGAGAACGCCTCCGAGGTCGGCGTCTACATGGAAGTCGTCCCGAAGTACGGCCTCTCGTACAGCGAGTTCTGCGGCGGCCTCGGCGTCCTCGGCGTCCTGCTCATCGTCGCCGCGGAGACCGGCGTCCCGGTCGTGAGCGCGGTCGGCGCGACGGCGTGGGCGGTCGCCGTCCTCGCCGTCCTCGTCGCGTCCGCCGTCTACCAGACGTACAGCCAGCGGAGTTCGCTCGTCCACCGCCTCCGACAGTAACCGTCGGCGGGACAGTCGCAGAACTGGCTTCCTTACCGCGCGGCGTCCTCGATGGCCGCCGAGAGGTCGGCGACGACGTCCGCTGGGTCTTCGATGCCGACGCTCAAGCGCACCATGTCGTCGCGGACGCCGGCGGCTTCCTTCTCCTCGTCGGTGAGTTGCTGGTGGGTCGTGGACGCGGGGTGGATGATGAGCGTCTTCGCGTCGCCGACGTTCGCCAGCAGACTCGCCAGTTCCGTGTTCTCCGTCGTCTCCTTGGCGGCCTCGTAGCCGCCCTCGACGCCGAACGCAATCATGCCGCCGTAGCCGCCGTCGAGGTACTCGGTGGCGTTGTCGTGCGTGGGGTGGTCGTCGAGGCCCGGGTACGTCACCCAGGAGACGTCGTCGTGGCCGGCGAGGTACTCCGCGACCTGCTGGGCGTTATCGCAGTGTTTCTCCATGCGCAGGGGCAGCGACTCCAGTTTCTCGATGGTGTTCCAGGCGTCGAACGGCGACTGCTGGTTGCCGAGGTCGCGGAGGCCGCGCGCGATGGCGGCGTACGTGAACGCCGCCTCGCCGAACGTCTCCGCGAAGTTGATGCCGTGGTACGCCGGGTTCTCCTTCCCGATTTCGGGGTACTTGTCGGCGTGTTCGGCCCAGTCGAAGTTCCCGCCGTCGACGAGCGCGCCGCCGATTGTCGTGCCGGCGCCGTGAATCCACTTCGTGGTGGAGTGCCAGACGACGTCCGCGCCGTGCTCGATGGGGTTGCAGAGGTACGGCGTCGCGAACGTGTTGTCCACCAGCAGCGGGACGTCGTGCTCGTCGGTAATCTCGCCGAGGCGCTCGAAGTCCGGCGTGGAGAGACTGGGGTTGCCGATGGTCTCGACGAGCACGTACGCGGTGTCCTCGTCGATGGCGTCCTCGTAGGCGTCGTAGTCGAGGGCGTCGACGAACCGCGTGGAGACGCCGCGGCGCTCGACGCTGTGCGTGAGGTACGTGTACGTGCCGCCGTAGAGGTCGCTGGACGCGACAATGTTGTCGCCCGCGCTCGCCAGGAGGAACGTCGCGAGGTCGAGGCTCGCCATCCCGGACGCCGTCGCGACGGCGCCGACGCCGCCTTCGAGCGCCGCGAGGCGCTCCTGGAGCGTCTCGACGGTCGGGTTCATCAGCCGCGAGTAGATGTAGCCGGGTTTCTCCAGCGCGAACTGCGCGGCGGCGTCGTCGCTGTCCTCGAAGACGAACGACGTCGTCTGGTAGATTGGTGGTGCGCGGGCGCCGGTCGCCGGGTCGACCTCTTGGCCCGCGTGCACGCTGTCCGTGTCGAATCCGTAGTCGTCGTCTGCCATACGCCTACTCCGACCCCCAGGGGGTTAAGCGAGACGGGCGCCCGCAGGTACTGCCGGACTCTGTGACAGGTCAGCGAGCGAGGGTTTGACTCGACAGGCCGGTCATCCGGAGAAGAGGCTGTTGTGGACGGGCGCGTACATCGTCCGGCGGTCGTCGTCGTGGTCGACGGTGTCCGTGACCGAGCGGCCGGCGACGCCGTTCTCGAGGAAGTCCCGGATTGGCGGGCCGACGGACTCCGGTTCGACGAGGAACGCGTCGTGGCCGTGGTCGGACTCCACGACGTGGTGGGAGACGGGGACGTCGCGGTCGCGGAACGCGTCGGCGAGGCCCTCGCTCTGGTCGACCGTGAAGTGCCAGTCGCCCGTGAACGACATGAGGAGGGCTTCGCCGGCGAACGCGCCGACGGCGCTGGCGTCGGAGTCGTAGCCCTCTGCGAGGTCGTAGTCGTCCATCGCCCTCGTGAGGTAGAGGTAGCTGTTCGCGTCGAAGCGCTCGCTGAACTTCTCGGCCTGGTAGTCGAGGTAGGACTCGACGTCCCGGTACGGGAAGAACGCGCCCGCGTCGTCGACGGGGAACGCGTCGCTGCCGGCTTCGCGGCCGGCCGTCCGGCGGCCGAACTTCCGCTCCATGGAGTCCTTCGAGAGGTACATCAGGTGGCCGATTTGGCGGGCGAGCGCGAGACCCTGGACGGGCGGGTCGCCCTCGTAGTAGTCGCCGTTGTTCCAGTCCGGGTCGCCGCGGATGGCGCGCCGCGCGATGGCGTTCAGGCCGAGGCACTGCGCGTCCAGGCGCGGCGCGGCGGCGATGGCGGCGACGCGGCGCGCGTCGTCCGGGTAGCGCTGCGCCCAGTCGAGGGCGTTCATGCCGCCGACGCTCCCGCCGATGACGGCGTGCAGGCGGCCGACGCCGAGTTCGTCCAGGAGGCGGCGCTGGCTGCGCGTCCAGTCGCCGACCGTGACCGGCGGGAAGTCGGTGCCCCACGGGTCGCCGTCCGGGCCCTCGGCGGGAGGGCCGTCCGTGCCGTAGCACGACCCGAGGACGTTCGCGCAGACGACGTAGTACTCGTTCGTGTCGACGGCCTTCCCTGGGCCGACGACGTCGTGCCACCAGCCGCGGCCCTGGCCGTCGCTGCGGCCGCGGACGTGCTGGCTGCCGGTGAGCGCGTGACAGACGAGGACGGCGTTGTCGCCGTCGAACTCGCCGTACGTCTCGTAGGCGACCGTGAGGTCGTCGACCGTGCGGCCGCACTCGAACTCGAACTCGTCGAACGTCGTCGTGGGCATCAGTGGGCCTCCGTTGTCATCTGTCGTGTCCTCGTAGGTGCGCCGCCCGGAAGTACGTCACCGGTGGGCGGCCGCGAGCGCCGCGTCGAAGTCCGCGACCACGTCGGCGGTGTCCTCGATGCCGACGGAGACGCGCACCATGTCGGGCGCGACGCCGGCGGCGCGCTGTTCGTCTTCGGAGAGCTGTGCGTGCGTCGTGCTCGCCGGGTGGATGACGAGCGTCTTCGCGTCGCCGACGTTCGCCGCGAACGACGCCAGTTCGACCTCCTCGCAGAGGGCTTTCGCGGCCTCGAAGCCGCCCTCGGGGCCGAACGTGAGCATCCCGCCGTACCCGCCGCTCGTCGTGACCGCCGACGAGTCGACGCCCTCGGGCAGGTCGGCGTCGCCCGTGTAGAGGTATTCGCTGGCGGTGTCGTGCGTGGGGTGCTCGTCGCGTCCAGGGTAGGAGACCCACGCGACGTCGTCGTGGTCGGCGAGGAAGTCCGCGAGCGCGGCGGCGTTCTGGCAGTGGCGGTCCATCCGCAGCGGGAGCGTCTCCACGCCCTGGAGGGTCTGCCAGGCGTCGAACGGCGTCTGGCCGGTGCCGGTTGCGCGGACGGCGCGCTGGCGGACGGCGGCGGCGAGCGCGCGGTCGCCGAACCGCTCCGTGAAGTCGAAGCCGTACGCCGGGTTCTCGCCCGACAGTTCCGGGAAGTCGGCGTCCGGGTGGTCCCAGGGGAACGTGCCGCCGTCGACGACGACGCCGCCGAGGGTGGTGCCCGCGCCGTGGAGCCACTTCGTCGTGGACTCCCAGACGACGTCGGCGCCGTGCTCGATGGGGCGACAGAGGTGCGGCGTCGCGAACGTGTTGTCCACGACGAGCGGGACGGCGTGGTCGTGGGCGACGTCCGCGATTGCCTCGAAGTCCGGCGTGACGAGCGACGGGTTCGCGATGGTCTCGACGTGCACGAACGCGGTGTCCTCGTCGATTGCGGCCGCGACGGCGTCCGGGTCGAGGGCGTCGACGGTGCGCGTCTCGATGCCGCGCTTGCCGGCGATGTGCGAGAAGTACGTGCCGGTGCCGCCGTACATGTCCTCGCTGGCGACGATGTTGCGGCCCGTCTCCGCGAGGACGGTGGTGATGCCGTCGATGGCGCCCATGCCGGCGTTCGTGGCGACGGCGTCGACGCCGCCTTCGAGGCTGGCGAGGCGGTCTTCCAGCGTGGAGACGGTGGGGTTGGAGATGCGCGAGTAGACGTCCGCCTCGGCCTCCAGGGCGTACCGCTCGGCGGCGTCCTCGGCGTCCGGGAAGACGTACGACGTGGTCTGGTAGAGGGGTGGGGCGCGCGACCCAGTCTCGTCTGGGGTCTGGCCCGCGTGGACGCTGCGGGTGTGTCGCCCGCCGCTCGCGTCGGTCATGTACTGAGGTAATAGAACTGCGATAGAATATGCGTGCTAGTTACGGCAACGCTTGCCCGTTGCGCGCGCTCTCCCACCTGGCACCCAGAACGCCACTACACGCCGTCCGGGAGCGCCGCCAGAATCCGGCGCGTTCTTGACGCGCGACCGGATACACTGCGTATGGTCAGACGGGAACGCGGCGCGCTCGCGAGCGTCGTCTTCACCGTGCTGTTCGCGCAAGTCCTCCTCTACCCCGGCGCCGCCGACACCGTCGCGTCCTTCGGCGCGACCGACCCCGAGACCGCAAGCCGGTGGTTCCTCGCCGCCGAGTTCGGCGCGTTCGTCGCGTTCGCCGGCGTCTGGGGCGTCGCCAGCGACCGCGCCGGCCGCCGCGTCCCGTTCATCGTCGCCGGCGCGCTCGCCGGCAGCCTCGGGTACGCCGCGCTCGCCGTCCTCGACGTCTCCTTCGACGCCGTGCTCGCGCTCCGCGTCGCCCAGGGCGCCGTCACCATCGGCGCGTTCTCGCTGTCGATGACGATGCTCATGGACCTCTCCGACGACCACGGCAAGGACATGGGCGCCGCCGGCATCGCCATCGGCCTCGGCACCGCGCTCGGCGCGCCCGTCGGCGGCAGACTCGCGGAACTCCACCCGCGCGCACCGCTGGCCGCCGGCGCCGTCGCGCTCGCCGCCGCCGCAGTCCTCGCGCTCCGCGTCCCCGACCGCGCGCCCAGCGGCCACAGCGACTCGCTGCGCGCCGGCATCCGCGTCCTCCGCGACCGCCCCGGGCTCGGCGTCCCGTTTGCGTTCGGGTTCATCGACCGGTTCACCGCCGGCTTCTTCGCGCTCGTCGGCACCCTCTACTTCCGGCAGGTGTTCGGCCTCGACGCCGGCGCCGTCGGCCTCACGCTCGGCCTGTTCTTCGCGCCGTTCGCGCTCCTCCAGTACCCCTTCGGCCGCCTCTCCGACCGCGTCGGCCGCACCGTCCCGATTGCCGCCGGCTCAGCCACCTACGGTCTCGCCGTCGTCGGCGTCGGCCTCGCGCCCGCGCTCTGGGTCGCACAGGGCGGCATGGTCGTCGTCGGCGTCCTCGGCGCGCTCATGGCACCCGCGACGATGGCGCTCGTCACCGACACCGCCGGCGACGACGAGCGCGGCGTCAGCATGGCCGGCTTCAACGTCGCCGGCTCCATGGGCTTCCTCACCGGCATCGTCGGCGGCGGCTGGGTCGCCGAACAGTACGACTTCACCACCGC
>JBDGQF010000332.1:7600-10280 GCA_042219255.1 Halobacterium sp.
GGCGCCCCCACCGCTTACCACGCGGGGGTGCGTACCGCGCCACATGGCCGAAGCGGACAGCCTCGAAGACGCGCCCGAGGACAACCCCTACATCCGCGACCCGGACACGGACTTCCCGCCCGTCGAGGACGTCAGCGAGGACGAGGCACGCGAGCAGGTCGAACTGCTCCGGGAGGCCGTCCGCTACCACGACTACCGGTACTACGTCGAGAACGACCCCGTCATCTCCGACTACGCCTACGACCAGCTGTTCGAGTGCCTGCAGACTCTCGAAGACGAGTTCGGCCTCCAGACCGAGGACAGCCCCACGCAGCGCGTCGGCGGCGAACCCGTCGAGGAACTCGGTACGGTCGACCACGTCGCGCCGATGCTGTCCATCGACTCCAGCGGCGAGGAAGCGGACGTGCGCGAGTTCGCCGACCGCGTCGAGCGCGAGGCCGGCAGCGTCGAGTTCGTCTGCGAACCGAAGTTCGACGGGCTGTCCGTCGAAATCATCTACGAGGACGGCAGGTACGTGCGCGCGGCGACGCGCGGCGACGGCGAGACCGGCGAGGACGTCACGGAGAACGTCCGCACCATCGAGAGCGTCCCCCAGCGCCTGCGCGGCGACCCGCCGAGTTTCCTCGCGGTGCGCGGCGAGGTCTACATCCCGAGGGACGCGTTCCAGGCGTACAACGCCGAGCGCGTCGAACGCGGCGAGGAGCCGTTCGCGAACCCGCGGAACGCTGCGGCGGGGACGCTCCGCCAACTCGACCCGAGTGTCACCGCCGAACGGCCGCTGGACTGCTTCTTCTACGACGTGCTCGCCGCCGGTGAATCGCGCGATAGCATCGAGACTGGGCCGTCCAGAGGAGGGCTGGACGCCGGCCTGGACACGCACTGGAGCGAGCACGGGGCGCTCCCGGACTGGGGCCTGAAGGTGAACGAGCGCACCGAACTCGTCGACAGTATCGACGACGCAATCGCGTTCCGCCACGACCTCGGCGAGGAGCGCGAGGAATTGAACTACGAGATTGACGGCGTCGTCTTGAAAGTCAACGATCGCCAGGCGTGCGTCGACCTCGGCGTCACCTCGCGGCACTACCGGTGGGCGTACGCGTACAAATTCCCGCCGCGCTCGGAGGTCACGAAAGTCACTGACGTCGTCGTGCAGGTCGGCCGGACGGGCCGCCTGACGCCGGTCGCGCTCCTCGAACCCGTGGAGGTCGGCGGCGTGACCGTCTCGCGCGCGAGCCTCCACAACCAGGAGGAAATCCGGGAGCTCGGCGTCGACGTCGGCGACGAGGTGCGCGTCGAGCGCGCCGGCGACGTCATCCCGTACGTCGACGAAGTCGTCGAATCGCACACCGAGGGCTCCTTCGAGATGCCCGACGAGTGCCCGCGCTGCGGGAGCGACGTGGAGTACGACGGCCCCATCGCGTTCTGCACGGGCGGCCTCGCGTGCCCCGCGCAGCTCGTGCGCGCGGTCGGCTACTTCGCGGACGTCCTCGACGTCGAGGGCATCGGCGAGGAGGCCGCCGAACAGTTCGTCGAGGAGGGCGTCGTCGAGGCGGACGTCGCCGACCTCTACGACCTCACCGTGGCCGACCTCACCGACCTCGAAGGCTGGGGTGAGAAGAGCGCACAGAACCTCCTCAAGGAGTTGGACGCCGCGCGCCACCCGCCGCTCGGCGAGTTCCTCGCCGCCATCGGCATTCCCGAGGTCGGGCCGACGGTCGCGCGCGACCTCGCCGAGGAGTTCGAGACGCTGGACGCGTTCCTCGACGCCGACGTCGACGACTACCAGCGCGTCGAGGGCGTCGGCGAGGTCGTCGCACGGCACATTAAGGAGTTCCTCGACAACGAGCGCAACCGCCGCGTCATCGAGCGCCTCCGGGACGAGAGCCGTCTCGGCGAACCGGAGTCGCCCTCGGAGTTCCGCGGCGACGAACTCGGCGACCTCACCGTCGTGTTCACGGGGAGCGTCGAGGGGTGGACGCGCGACGACCTCCAAGACCTCGTGGCGCGCCACGGCGGCGACGCGCCCTCGTCGGTCTCCGGGAACACGGACTACCTCGTCGTCGGCGACAACCCCGGAACGCGGAAGCGCGAGAACGCCGACCGCCACGACGTCGAACAGCTCTCGCCCGAGGAGTTCTTCGACCTGCTCGAAGAACGCGGCGTCGACGTCGACAAATAGCGGCCGCTGGGACGACGAACCGCCCCGTCGCTTGAACCGGGGGCTGTCGCGTCGCTGGGACGTGGAAAATGCACCACCCCCGGCCGCGTCGCTACGCGGTCGGAGAGCGGTAGAAAACCGCCGTTAGTTCAGAATCCCGGAGTTAGGCGCGGACGACGTTCGTCGCGCGCGGGCCCTTGGGCGCCTGCTCGATGTCGAATTCGAGGGCCGTGCCCTCGACGAGGTCTTCGCCGCCGACGTCCTCCATGTGGAAGAACACGTCTTCGCCGTCGTCAACGCTGTCGTCGTCAGTCGAGATGAAACCGTAGCCGCCAGTCTGAGTCAACTACCTCACCCTACTCGCTCGGGGTTGGCGACCGCTCGCTTCGTTAAGGGTGGGGCTTGTCCGTGAACTCGGCCTCAAACCCGTCTTGGTACGGGGTGTATCCCCGGTTCGGCGCCACCGTTCCGGACTTCAGGGCGTATTGACTGACGCCCCTCCCACGCGAGGACTGTTGCTCG
>JBDGQF010000106.1:0-10199 GCA_042219255.1 Halobacterium sp.
AACGACGTCGGGTACGCGCTGATGGTCTCCGACGACCTCGAAATCGTCGGCAACGTCGCCGTCAACAACACCGGGACGAGCGGCCACGGCATCCTCGTGAAGGAAGTCGACCACTCCACCATCTCGGGTAACCACCTCGTCGGCAACGACAACGGCATCTTCTACTACAACTCCGTGGACGACGAGTTCGCGGACAACCTCGTGCTCGCCAACGACGTCGGCGTCCACCTCACCGCCGGCAGCACCGACCTCCGCGCGCACGGCAACTCGTTCGTCGACAACGCGGACGCGATGTACGCCGTCGTCGGCGAGCAAGTGGCGTGGAACGGCAGCGAGCGCGGCAACTACTGGGACGACGCCAGCAGCGTCGACGTCGACCACGACGGCGTCAGCGAAGTCCGGTTCCGGCCCGAGGGCACCGTCGAACAACTCACCCGCGAACACCCCGAGGCGCGCGTGTTCGCGTCCAGCCCCGCGTTCGACGCGGTCCGGCTGGCGACCCGGTCGGTGCCGCTCGTGGAGACGCCGGGCGTCGTCGACCACCACCCCCTGGAGTCCCCCGCACACGACTGGAGGCGATACTATGCGTGACCCAACCATCCAGATTCGGGACGTCGAGAAGTCCTACGGCACAGTCACCGCGCTCGACGGCGCCAGCCTGACCGTCGGCCGCGGCGAGACGCTCGGCCTCGTCGGCCGGAACGGCGCCGGGAAGACGACGCTGTTCAAACTCCTGGTCGGCCACGAGACGCCGGACGCCGGCACCGTGACGGTCGCGGGGCGCTCGCCCGCGGACGGCACGGCGCTCCGCGAGCGCGTCGGCTACCTCCCGGAGAGCGCCGGCTTCCCGCCGTCGCTGTCCGGCCGCGAAGTGCTGTCGTTCCACGCGCGCGTCCGTGACGTCCCCGGGGACGTCCGCGACCGGCGCGTCGAACGCCTGCTCGCGACGGTCGGCCTCGCAGACGCCGCCGACCGCGCCGTCGGCGGCTACTCGAACGGCATGAACCGACGGCTCGGTCTCGCCACCGCGCTCGTCGGCGACCCGGACGTCCTCCTGCTGGACGAACCGACCGCCGGCCTCGACCCCGCGGGCGTCGCGGACTTCCACGCCGTCGTGGACGCGCTCGGCCGCGAGACGGACGTCACCGTCCTCGTCACGAGCCACGTCCTCCCGGAAATCGAGCGGCTCTGCGACCGCGTCGCCGTCCTCGAAGACGGCCACATCGCGGCCGCGGGCGGCGTCGACGACCTGCGGCACGCCGCCGCGGACGCCGTCACCGTCGACGCGACGCTCGACGACCCAGGCACGGTCGCCGACCGCCTCCGCGACCACGCGGCCGTCGCGGACGTCGTCGTGCGCGGGAACCACCTCCAGGTCGAGTGCGAGCGTGACGCCGCCTTCGACGTCCTGGACGTCCTCCGGGACGCCGACGTCTCCTCGTTCGAGGTGACGGAACCCGGTCTCGACGCCGTCTTCCGCGAGGAAGTCGCGGCCGGCGGCGCCCGTCCAGACGCCGCCGCGAACGGAGGTGAGCACGCGTGACCGACCACCGGTCCGAGCGCGACGAGTCAGGGGCCGGTGACGCAGACGCGGCCGGTGACCCAGCCACTGACGGCAGTGTGGCTACGGCCGGTGACCCAGCCACGGACGGCGGCGCCGCCACCGTCGACGACGCCACGGACGCCCACCTGGACGCGGCGCTCGCCGCGGACGGCGAGTCCTCGGTCGAAACCGCGACCGCCGGCCGGTCGACGCTCCGGCAGACCTTCCGCGGCACCGTCGAGGTCGCCGCGCGCGAGTACCGCGTCGCCGTCCGGCGGCGGTGGGCTGTCGGCGTCGCCGTGCTGTTCGCGCTGTTCTCCACGGCGCTCGTGTTCCTCGGCGGGTCGGGCGTCGGGCCCGCGCGCGTCGACGCCGTCATCGCGAGTTTCGCGCAGGTCGGCGTCTACGTCGTCCCGCTCGCCGCGCTCGCAGCGGGCTACGACACCATCGTCGGCGCCGACGAGTCCGGCAGCCTCGAGATGCTGCTCGCGCTCCCGCTGTCGGACACCGCGGTCGTCGTCGGAAAATTCGTCGGGCGCGCCGTCGCCGTCGTCGGCGGCATGCTCCTCGGGTTCGCCGTCGGTGGCGCGCTCCTCGTGCGGTACGCGGGCGTCGGCGTCCTCGGGTCGTACGCGTGGGTCGTGCTGTCCGCGGCGGGCGCCGCGCTCGCGTTCCTCGGCGTCGGCGTGCTCGCGTCCGCGCTCGCGAGCGAGAAGACGCGCGCGCTCGGCGGCGCGCTCGCCGCCTGGGTCTGGGCCGTCCTCGTCCACGACCTCGTCGTGCTCGGCGCCGTCGCGTCGTTCGGCCTGCCGCAGTGGGTGGTGAGCGCGGCCGTCCTCGCGAACCCGGCGGACGTCTTCCGCGTGCTCGTCCTCCAGTCCGTCCCCACGACCGCAGGCGGCATCGCGGGCGTGCTCGCCGGCACCGGCCTCACGGCGGTCACGCTCGGCGGCGCGCTCGCTGCGTGGGTCTTCGCCACGGTCGGCGGTGCCGTGCTGGCGTTCCGGCGGCGCGCCGTTTAGCCGTCCCAGTCTCCGTCAGCGTCCTCCGCGCCGTCCGCGCCGCCTCGTCCGTCGCGGCGCTTCCACGCGGTCACGCGGAACCGCCGGTAGCCGCCGTGGCTCGCCTGCAGCGCGCCCATCCACCAGTTCCAGCGCTCCGCCGGCGACCCCTCCGGCGCGTCCGAGAGCTGTTCGACGACCACGTCCGGCGTCAGTTCCACGCCGAGGTCGGCGTCCAGTCGCTGCGCGTCCGCGAGGTCGCCCGCCGACCGCGCGACCGCGCGGCGCTCTGCGGGCGACCCGCCGAACGCCTGCCGGAGGTGCAACATCAACAGTTCGCGGTCCATGCCACTCACTCGGCGGTTAGGCCGCGCGCGGCTTGAACACTCGGGTGGCGACACCGCCGCCGCGGACGCCGTCGCGCCGTCCAGACTGCCGGCGCGCGAGTCGCCGTCCCGCCCGATACGCGCGCGTACGTCGCCTGCTGGCGGCTTCGACGGGTTTTTGAACAGTGGCCGACTGGTTTCACGCATGGCTACGCTCCAAGTTGTCGTCTCCGACCCCGAGTCGGGGCGAAGCTACCAGCACGAGGTCGACGGACAGGACGCGAACCGGTTCCTCGGCCGGGAAATCGGCGAGGAAGTCGACGGCGGCGCCGTCGGCCTGGACGGCTACACGGTCGAGATTACGGGCGGCAGCGACACGGCCGGCCGGCCGATGCGCAGCGACGTCGCCGGCGCCGACCTCCAGGACGTCCTCCTGACGGGCGGCCCGGGCTTCAACCCGTCCGACGACGGGGAACGCAAGCGCGTCACCGTCCGCGGGAAGGAAGTCAGCGAGGAGATTGCCCAGCTGAACGTCTCCATCGCCGAGCGCGGCGAGGAGTCCGTCGAGTCCCTCTACGGCGAGGGCGAGGAAGAAGCGGACGCCGAGGCCGCCGAAGCCTAACGCGGAGTAGTCACCCTTTTTCGCGTCCGTCGCGTACACGTCGTCGTGAGCGATTACGACGCGTACCTGGCGGGCGAGCGGACTGACGACGTGGCGCTGTACCTCTCGGAGTCGTACGTCTCGAACGTGGACGAACTGGCAGACCGCGACGACGCCGAGCGCGTCGGCGACGGCGTCGTGCTGGTCGTGGACGGCGAGCGCGGCCGCAGCGTCTTCCAGTCCATCACGGGGATGTCCGCGATGGACTTCGGGTCGGCGGCGATGGACAACCCCGGCGAGGTCGACGGCGACCTCGTGGGCGGCGACTGTCCGAACGCGGCCGACGGCCCGGGCGACCACGACGCCGAGTTCGTGTTCTCGTTCGCGGAAGCACAGAACGAAGCCGTCGGCGGCCTGTACGCCGAGGGCGACGTCGTCCACGCCTACGTGTACTGTTCGTGTGGGACGGCGTACTCGGACAAGTGGGTCGCGGGCGAGTAACGGATGGCCCGCGTCGTCGCCGTCGGGAGCGCGCTGCTCGACCGCGTGTACGCGCTGTCGAACCTCCCGGAACCCGACGGCGGCGCGTTCGTCACTGACTACACCGAGCGCGCGGGCGGCGTCGCCGCGAACGTCGCGTGCGCGCTCTCGCACCTCGGCCACGACGCGGCGGTCGTTTCTCGCGTGGGCGACGACGACGCCGCAGACACCGTCTTCGAGTCGCTGGCCGACTGGGGCGTGGACGCCGGCGGCGTGCGACGCGGCAGCGACCCGACGTCGTACGCGCTCGTGCTCCGCGGCCCGGACGGCCGCCGCATGATTGTCGCGGGCGGCGACAGCGTCCCCGGACTCCGCCTGACGGACAGCGACCGCGAGCGCGCCAGGGGAGCGGACTGCGTGTTCACGAGCGCGTACGGGCCCGACGCCGCGGTCAGCGACCTCGTCGCGTTGCGCGAGCGCGGCGAGATTTCGGCGTTCGCGTTCGACCTCGCGGGGCCGCTGTCTGAACTGGACGGCCGCGGCACCGCGCCCGAGACCATCGACAGGGCCGCCGAGACGGCCGACCTGTTCGTGACGAACGAGGTGGCGGCGCGCTCGTACCTCGACTGCGGGCCCGAGCGCGCCGCCCGCTATCTCCGGGACGCCGGCGCGGCACGGGTCGCCGTGACCGTCGGCGAAGACGGCGCGTACCTCGCGGGCGGCGGAATCCCAGCAGGCGACGTCGAACACGTCCCGGCCGTCGACGCCGACGTGGTGGACACGACGGGCGCCGGCGACGCGTTCACGGCGGCGCTGGTGCACGCGTGGGTGCTCGGCGACGCGTCCGCCATCGATGCCGGCCGCAGCGCTGCCGTCGCCGCCGCACGGAACTGTTCTGCCGCGGGCGCACGCGGCGCACTCCCCGAGCGCGACGACCTGCCAGACGTGGCCTGACCGGCCGGACAGTCGGTACTCGCAGGGCACAGTCGTCGTGGTACTCGCGCCCATTGGCTCTGGGGTCTGGTACCGTTCCACCCGAAACGCGTCGCACGATTGTCTGACGCACGGCAGACGCTAACATGTTCGCTCTCAACGGCGTCCCCGTCGCCGTCTCGCGGTCGCCGCCCACCCAACGTGTCGACTATCAGACGTGAAAACGAACCGACCGGAGTGCCGTCGTGCGGTCTCCAGTCGAACCGCCGGACGGGACAATGGTCGGCTGTCTAACCAGGGCCGACGCCGCGCACTCACGCATTCTCCACTCGAAATATAAATCGCCATAGACGCGTATGCAGTCCCGTAGTCGGCTCGGTGACACTCATAGTAACGCTTACCTGATGGCAGTGACAGGGGTGAAATCGGACACTCGGAGGGCCACCATGGACTGTGTCGTCTGCCAGCGCCGGAGTGGGTACAACCGCGTCGTCGTCGACGCCGAGAGCGGCGTCGAACTCGGCGGCCTCTGCGTCGACTGCGAGCGCGACGCCTTCGGGAAACTCGCCGACGAACTCGGCGACCCCACGGACGACACGTGCGTGTGCTGCGACCGCGACGGCTTCTGGCGCCTGCCGAAGTGGCTCCCGTCCACGTACGAGACAGACGGGAAGACCGTCTCCTACGTCGACTACGACCCCGCGGACACCGCGCTCAAACTCTGCGACGAACACCTCGCCAGCATCGGCGTCGAGGACATCTCGCGGCCCGCCGCCGACCCCGGCCGCGGCGAGTACGTCTCGCGGAGCGTGGACGACTGAGATGCCAGTCCGCAGTCACGCCCCCTGGCTCACCCAGACCGACGAACGCCTCCTCGAACTGCTCGCCGCCGAAGGAGCGCTCCAGCGCGACGCCGTCCAGACGCGCCTCGCCGCCGTCTCCCCCACGCTCGCCGTCTCCGACGACACCCTCGACGAACGGTGCGCCGTCCTCCTCGACCACGGCCTCGTCACCGAACGCGACTCCGGCCTCGCGCTCACCGCCGCCGGCAAAGGCTTCCTCGACGGCCGCGTCGACCTCACCGCCGACGGCCCCGCGTTCGAGGCCGCCGGCGACCCGGACGCGACCGACCCCACGAACGACTACTGGACGTGCCCGGACTGCCGCTGGATTGGCGAACACGACGACCTCGACACCGACGCGGACGGCGAGTCGGTCTGCCCGGTCTGTGGCAACGACTGGGAGTTCGTCGAGTAACCGAGAAAACCCGCCCGCAGCCGACTACGACTCTTTCGCGTCGACGAGCGCGCGCACTCGCGACTCGTCGACCGGGCCGGTCGTCTCGCCGTCCGCCTTCAGCGCGGAGCCGACGATGGCGCCGTCCGCCACCGAGAGCGTCTCCGCGACCGTCTCCCGCGTGACGCCACTCCCCACGAACACGGGGACGTCCTCGTCAAGGTCGTCGCGCGCCGCCGCCACGTCGCGGACGTGGTCGAGGCTCGCTTCCTCGCCCGTCCCGGGGCCGCTGGCGACGAGGCCGTCCGCGAGGCCGCGCTCCACGAGTTCCGCGACCTCCTCGCCGAGCGGCCGGTCGGCAAGCGCCGCGGAGTGTTTCACGTCGACGTCCGCCAGCACCGCGACGTCCGCGTCCAGGCGGTCGCGCAACCGCATCGTCTCAGCGGCCTGCCCCGTCACGACGCCCTGGTCGGTGAGGCGCGCGCTCGTGTGGACGTTCACGCGCACGAACTCGGCGCCCGCAGCGGCGGCGACCGAAACGGCCGCCGCCACGTCGTTCCGCAGGACGTTCACGCCCACCGGCAGGTCGACCGCCCCGCGGACGTCCCGCACGAGCGCCGCCATCGACGCCACCACGTGCTTCGGCACGTCGTCCGCGTAGAACGGCGCGTCACCGAAGTTCTCCACGAGCACCGCGTCGACGCCGCCCGCTTCCAGGCGGCGCGCGTCCCGGAGCGCGGCCTCGCGGACCGCCTCCCGGTCGCCGTCGAACTGGGGGGCGCCCGGGAGCGGGTCGAGGTGCACCATCCCCACGACGGGCCGGTCACTGCCGAGTCCCAGGCTCATTCCCCGTCGGACTCGCCGCCCTCGTCGTCGGCGTCGCCGTCCTCGGGGTCGAGGTTCCGGAACCCGTCGAGGATGACCTGTTTCGCGGTCGCGCCCTGGCTCGTCCAGTGGTTCGCGTAGTCCAGCATGTCCTCGTAGATGTCCGGCTTGCAGCCGGCGGCCTTCGGGTGGCCGCCGCCGTTCACCTGGCGCGCCACCTCGTGAGCGCGCTGGAAGTTCTCCGTCCCGCGGATGCTCGCGCTCCCCGACGGCTTCACCACCACGGCGGCGTCAGCGCCCTGCTCGCGCAACGCCTCCGCGACCTCGTTCTGCGAACACCGGCCGTACGTCACGCCCACCGTCCAGCCGTTGACCTCCCGCAGGGACGCGCGGTCGACCGCGCGGTCGATGAGTTCGTGCTTTTCCACGCGGCGCTCCTCGATGTACTCCAGGACGTCCTCCGGGAAGTCAGCGCCGTGCTCCTGGATGGTGTCCATGTACTCCTCCGGGTCGACCCAGTACGAGTAGTCCGCGAGGTCGTCGCTGCGCGGGTCTTCTTTCAGCCAGAGGTCGTGGTCGCGCGTCACCGCCGCCAGCTCCTTCAGGTAGCGCGGCAGGTCGGCGTCGATAGACCGCACTGCGACGTCCGCCGTGCACTCCTCGTCGGAGTCCCCAATCACGAGGTCGACGCCCGCCTCGCGGACGGCCGCCTCCGTGTCGTCCGTCCACTGGTGGTGGTCGTACCAGTGCACGTCGCCCGCGTGCTCGACGAGGTACGCGAGTTCGTCCTCGACGTACGCGTACTCGTCCGGACACAGGTCGCAGACGAACACCGTGCAGTCCATCGCGCCGAACTCCGCGGCGCGCCGCATCCCGTCCTCGATTTCGTGCGGGCCCGCCGGAATCAGCACGCCCTCACCGTACACCTCGCGCACGATAGCGGCGCACGCCATCCCGTCGGCGTCCGGGTCGGCGACGACCAGCACGTCCGCGCCCTCCGCCTTCTCCCTGATTTCTCGGTCTTTTCGCTCCTCGTGGACGCTGTCCGGGACGAAAAAGCCCTTGCCGGGGAGCAGTGACTTCCGCTCCAAGGGCATGTCCTCGTCCTCGATGACCCAATCTTCCATACCGGCTCCACGCCCGGCGGCGCAAAGAACCCGATGGTTGTCCGGCCACGCCACTCCCCGTCGCGGCCTGCCTGCTGGTGCCCGCTCCGTTACGCGTCCAGGTGCCACTCGCCGCGCCCCGTCGCCTCCGCGTAGTGCCGGTCCGAACAGAGGACGCGGTCGCGTTTCCACTGGAACCCCGTCAAGTGGTCGTACGCCAGCGCGCCCCGCGTCTGGAAGCCGCCACAGCCGGTGAGCGCGCCCCTCGCGCGGTCGGATTGTGGCGTGAACGCCACCGCGAACGTGGCCCGCGTGCTGTCCGACGTGTTTCGCGCCTGGACGCCCTGCTGGGTGTGCGCGTTCGGGAACACGCTGTCGACGCGCTGGTCGTCCGGCAGGTCGGTCTCGCGGACCGCCTCCTCGACCGGATAGCCGTCGTTGGCGGCGGCGTGCACCGTCGACCGCAGGCGCACGAACTGCTCGCCGTCCTGCCTGTTCACGGACGCCACAGACCGCGACGCGTACGTCTCGCCGCTCTCCAGTCGACCGACGACGTGCGCCGCACCGGCGGCAGCGTACTCGTCGTCCTTGAAGTGCTCGGGGACGAACGTATCGCACTCCGGCAGCCGGCCGTGTTCGACCCACCCGAGCGGGTCGAGGACTGGCTCGTCCCACCCGCCCTCGCGCACGAACGTGTACGTCGCCGCCGTCCCGTCCCGGGGGACTGCCGCAGCGACCGAGACGGGGCGCGCCCGCACCTGCTCGACGCCGTACCGGTAGTCCGCGCGCACTGCGCGGAGGAGCGCGGCGAGCGCGCGCTGGCAGCCGTCGCCGGCGAACGCGACGTGCTTCCCGTCGCGGAACGCGGCGGCGAGGTCGGCGCGGTCTGCGCCCGGCGTCGCGAGCACCGCGTCCGCGTCCGCCAGCGAGTCCGCTTCCTCCGGTGGCGTCGGCAAGTCCTCGGTACTGCCAGCGAGGGAGACCGCGACGCCGTCGAGCGCGGCGCTCGCGTCGTCGCTCAGTCCCGTCCCCGGGTTCACGTCCGCCGCACTGGTCGTCAACGCCGAGCACCCGGCGACCGCCGCCGTCCCCGCCGCGCCGACTGCCGCGAGAACCCGCCGCCTGTTCGTGGAGGGCATCGTCGGAGACTCCGCGCGACGCAGACAAAAAGCCGGTGCTGGCTCACACGCCCACTGTACTCCACGCCCCAGGCGTCTCCTACTCGGACTCGTCGAGTTGCCGGACCGTCAACACCGGCACCGGACACGTCCGCACGACGCGCTCCGCGACGCTCCCGATGAGGAACCGGTTCTCGCCGTGGCGTCCGCGCGTCCCCGTCGCTACCACGTCCGCGTCCACGTCCCGCGCGTACTGGCTGATTTCCGCGGCCGGCCGGCCCTCGCGCACGGCGGTCTCGACGTCCCGTCCGGCCTCGCTGGCGACCGCTTCCACGGCGTCCTCGCCGCGCTCCTCCAGGGCGTCGTGCATCTCCTCGCGGACCTCCTCGGGCGCGCTCTCCACCTCGCTCTCCTCGAGGACGTACAGCGCGTGCACCGCCGCGTCGAACCGCTCCGCGAAGTCCAGCGCGACGTCGACGGCCCGGCCGACGCTCTCCGAGCCGTCCGTCGCGATGACCACCGTCTCTATCATACGCGACGGTCCGCGCCCGCGGAACTTAAAGCCACGCGCGGCGGCGCCGCACACACCCCGGACACGCGGAGCGTTTTAGTGGCCCGCCCCCGCAGTCGTTCCCATGAGCATCGAAGTCGACACCGTACTCGTGCCCGTCGACGGGACGGACGCGTCCGTCACGGCCGCCGAGTACGCGTTCGCCGTCGCCGACCGCTACGGCGCCGACGCCCACGCACTCTACGTCCTCGGCGAAACGGTCAGCCGCGGCATCCACGCCGGCGAAGTCGACGAAGCCGAACTCGCCGACGAAACGGAGACGTTCCTCGCGGACGTCGCCGACCTGGCACCCGACTCCGTCACCGTCGACACCTCCATCGCGTACGGGTTCTCCACGTCCCGGAAACTCCAGCACCCCGGCAGCGTCATCCTCGACTGCGCCGACGACGTCGACGCCGACTTCCTCACCATCCCCCGCGAGGGCCTCCGCGGCGACACCGGCGACGTCCTCGAGAAAGC
>JBDGQF010000356.1:0-10190 GCA_042219255.1 Halobacterium sp.
TCGGCGCGCACCTGTTCGAGGCGGCCGCGGACGTCGCCCTGCTGGAGTTCGTCGCGGCCGGCTTCGGTGAGCTGTCGGCCCTTTCCGGGGACTTTCTCGGTGAGGCCGAGCTGGTCGAGTTCGGAGAGCTTCAGTCGGATGGTCCGGTCTTTGAGTTCGTAGCCGCGCTGTTGGAGCAGTTCCACGAGCTGGATGCTGCCGACCGGGCCGTGTCGTTCGACGAGGCGCAGGATGTCGTACGTGCGCCTGTCTAGCTCTGTTCCCATTCGTGGGGCGTCCTACGCGGACCGAGTACACCAAGGTTTGGTTTGCCGGGAGGGACGGCGACGGTTGCGGGCGCTGTAAGTTATTTATATCCCGTCCTGCAATCCTTCACATGGCAACCCATTGCCGGCATGTGAAAGAATGACGCACTCTCTACCGACGCCCGCCACGACGACGCTGCCAGCACCGTCGAGCACACCGACCCGCCCTGCGGCCGCCGACACGGGCGGCGACTCCGGGGTCGTCCACGCATGAGCGGCGACAACCGCGCCGCGGCGTTCCGCGACGCCAACCCCGGGTCGGACGTCGAACTCGCGTACGCCGGCGTCGACACCTTCCTCAAGAGCGAACACCGCGACGTCGGCGACGTCTCCGACGTCGACGCCGCCGTCTTCGGCGTCCCCTACGACGGCGCCGTCTCCAACCGGCCGGGCGCGCGCTACGGCCCCGGCGCCATCCGCGAAGCCAGCGCCTGGTGGGCGTACATCTCCACGTACAAGGGCCAACTCACGAACATGTGGAACCGCGAGCAGGTCGACTTCGACGACCTCTCGGTCGCCGACGTCGGCGACGTCCCGCTGTTCCCGATGGACACCGAGCGCACCGCCGAGAGCATCACCGCGCACGCCGCGACCGTCGCCGACCAGACGTTCCCCGTGATGCTCGGCGGCGACCACTACTGCACGTTCCCCGCGTTCCGCGGGTTCGCCGAGGGCTCTGACCACGACAAGGTCGGGTTCGTGCAAATCGACGCCCACACCGACACCGTCTCCGAGAGCCCCGTCTTCGGGACGGACTTCCACGGGTCGAGCACCGCGCGAATCGCCGACCTCCCGAAAGCCGACTACGACGCCGTCAGCCAGGTCGGCATCCGCGGCTACGAGTCCGCGGAGTACTTCGAGTTCGCGGAAGACCGCGGCATCGACCTCTACACGATGCGGGACATCGAAGAGCGCGGCATCGTCCCCGTCGTCAGGGACGCCGTCGAGTCCGCCGCGGAGGACGCCGACGCCGTCTACGTCACGTTCGACATCGACGGCGTCGACCCGGGCGTCGCGCCGGGCACCGGGACGCCAGTCCCGGGCGGTCTGTCCGCGCGCCAGGCGCTCTCCACGATGGCAGTCCTCGGGAGCCACGACGCCGTCGGCGCCGTCGACATGATGGAGGTCGCACCGCGGTACGACGCCACGGAGGGCACCGAGCGACTCGCCGCGAACCTGCTCGTGAAACTGCTCGAACGGAAGTTCATGGTGTGACCCGATGCCGCGAACTGCAGTGAGCGCGCCGGACGCGGTGACGCCGGCGGCGGTCGACCCGGACACGGGGGAGCGACGATGAACGACCCGCGACGACCCGACCGCGAGGTCGGCGCGTCCAGACTCGGCGCCGTCTCCGAGTCCGTCATCCGCGAGATGACGCGGGAAGCCCACCGCCACGACGCCGTCAACCTCTCCCAGGGCATCCCGGACGTCGACGAGGCGCCCCAGTCCATCAAGGACGCGGCGAAGGCCGCCATCGACGAGGAGAGCCAGTACACCATCACGTGGGGCCTCCCAGACCTCCGGGACGCCGTCGCCGACCGGTACGGCGACTGGAAGGGCGTCGACTACGACCCCGAGACCGAGGTCACCATCACGACGGGCACGAGCGAGGCCGTCGTGTCGACGCTCATGGCGCTGGCCGAACCCGGCGACGGCGTCGTGTTCTTCGAACCGGTGTACGAGAGCTACATCCCCGCCACGCGGTTCGCGGGCGCGGAGCCGATTCCCATCGACATCACGGACAGCCTCGAACTCGACGTCGAGGCGCTGGAGGCAGCCGCCGGGGACGCAAGCATCCTCGTGTTGAACACGCCGATGAACCCGACGGGGAAGGTGTTCACGCGCGAGGAACTACAGGCCATCGAGGAAGTCGTCTTCGAGCACGACCTGCTCGTCGTCACCGACGAGATCTACGAGCACATCGTCTACGACGACGACTACGTCAGTCCGGTCGCCGTCGGCGACCTCGCCGACCGCACCGTCGTCTGCACGGGGATGTCGAAGACGTTCAGCGTCACCGGGTGGCGCGTCGGGTTCTGTCTCGCGCCCGAGTACCTCTCCCGGGAACTCCGGAAAGTCCACGACTACACGACAATCTGTGCGCCGACGCCGTTCCAGCGCGCCGGCGTCGAAGCGCTTTCGCTGCCCGAGTCCTACTACGAGGAGCTATCGGACTCATACGAGGAGCGCCGCGACATCCTCTGCGACGGCCTGCGCGAGGCGGGCCTCGACCCCGTCGTCCCGGACGGCGCGTACTACGTGATGGCGCGCTACCCGACCGACGAGACGGACGTCGAGTTCAGTTACCGCCTCGTGCGCGAGGCCGGCGTCGCCGTCGTCCCCGGCGGGAGTTTCTACACCGACCCAGACCCCGACGCTGACTGGGTGCGGTTCACGTTCTCCCGGGACGAGTCCACAATCAGGGAGGCAGTCGACCGCCTGCAGGAGCACCGGTGGTGGTAGTCGTGAGCGGACTGCGCGTCTACTACGACGACGCCGCGCTCGCGCACGTGCCACCCGCCGGCGAGTTCGACATGCCGTGGTCGGGCCGCCTCGCGGTCGAACAACCGCATCCCGACCGCCGAGAGCGCGTGGAGAACGTCGTCTCGATGCTCCGCAGCGAACTCGGCGACGAGGCGACGTGGGCGGACGTCGCGCCGGCGACGAGAGAACAACTGGAACGCGTCCACGACCCGGACTACGTCGACGAAATCCGTGAGTGGTCGGCGGACGGCGGCGGCCGCCGCAACCCCGAGACGGGCGGCAACAGGGAGACGTTCCGCGCGGCAGTGACGGCGGCGGGCGGCGCCGTCGCGGCCGCGAAGCGCGCCGTCGACACGGGGCTGCCGGAAGTCCCGTACGCGCTCGTGCGGCCGAGCGGCCACCACGCCCAGCCGGCACAGACCGACGGCTTCTGCTTCTTCAACAACGTCGCCGTCGCCGCCGAGTCGCTGCTGGCGACCGGCCGCGCCGACCGCGTCGCCGTCCTCGACTGGGACGTCCACCACGCCAACGGCACGCAGGAAGCGTTCTACGACCGCGACGACGTGCTGGTCGTGAGCCTCCACGGCGACCACGACTCCTGGGACGCGGAGACACACCCCCAGGCCTGCGACCTCACCGAGCAGGGCGAGGGTGCCGGCGAAGGCTACACCGTGAACGTGCCGCTCCCGGCCGGCACCGGCGACGACGGCTACCGGTACGCGATGGACGAAGTCGTCGACCCCGTGCTCGCCGAGTTCGGCCCGGACGCCCTGCTCGTGAGCGCCGGCCAAGACCCCGGGACGATGGACCCGCTCGGCCGGAACACGGTGACGAAGGACGGCTTCGAGTCACTCGGCGCGAGCGCGCGGGCGTTCGCCGACCAGTACGCCGACGGGTCGCTCGCCGTCGTCCAGGAGGGCGGCTACCACATCACGCACCTCGCGTACGCCACGCTCGGCGTGCTGGAGGGCGCACTCGACCACCACACGGGCGTCGACGACCCGTTCGAGTGGATGCCCGGCGACACGGAGTCCGCCGAGCGGGCGGTGGACGAGGCCGTCGACGCGCACAGCGCCTACTGGTCGCTGGACTGAGCGAGCGCCGACGCCACTCGCACTATCGGGTGGTCGGCGCCGTCCGCGTCCGACCTGTCACCGAGTTGCGTCCGACAGGACGTCCCGGGAGCGACCACCGCGTCACCGTCGCTGTCGTCCAGTTTCTCGACGAGGCCGTCCGCTATCGCCTGCGAGAGGTCGTAGTGTTCGGCCTCGTAGCCGAAACTCCCGGCCATCCCGCAGCACGTCGAGTCCACGGGGTCGACGCGGTAGCCCGCGCGGCGCAGTACGCCGACCGCGTGGTGGTCGGTGCCGACTGCCTTCTGGTTGCAGTGGCCGTGGTAGGTGAGGCGGTCGTCGGCGCCCGCGAAGTCGAGGCGGTCGTCGACGCGCTCCCGGTCGAGGTACTCCATGACGCCGCGCGCCGCGTCAGCGACCCGTTCGACGGCCGCGCCGTCCAGCAGGTCGCGGTAGTCGTCCTGCACCACGACTGCGTCCGCCGGCTCGACGAACACGGGCGTCCAGCCGGCCTCGACTTTCGGCGCGAGCGCGTCGACCTGTGCCGCGGCGCGCTCGCGCGCCTTCTCCAGGAACCCCAGCGAGTACGCCGGTCGGCCGGTCGGCCGTGGCCTGGCGACGTCGACCTGGACGTCCGCGGCCTCCAGCACCTCGACCGCGGCCTTCCCGGGCGTGGCGTCGGTGTACTCGGTGAACGGGTCGGGGACGAGCACCACGCGGTCTGTCGGCTCCGACTGGTGGGCGGGTTGTCGCGCGTCGAACCACTCGGTGAACGTCGTGGACTGGAACGCCGGCAGGTCGCGCTCGGGCGCGATGCCGAGCACGCGACTCGCGACGGCGTCCGCGCCCGGCACGCTCGTCGCCCAGTTGGAGACTGGCGCGAGTCTGCTCCCCCAGGAGAGGAGCCGGTGGACGTCCGCGAACAGCCGCTCGCGCAGTCCCGCGCCCTCGCGGCCGTGGTACTGGTGTTTGACTTCGGCCTTGAGTTTCGCGAGGTCGACGCCCGTCGGGCAGTCGCTTGCGCACGCCTTGCAGCCGACACAGAGGTCGAGGACTTCCTCCTGGAAGCGCTCCGAGTACAGTTCGTCCTCGGGCAGGTCGCCGGAGATGGCGGCGCGCAGCATGTTCGCGCGCCCCCTCGTGGACTCGATTTCGTCCCGTGACGCGCGGTACGTCGGACACATCACGTCCGAGTCGGTCTGCCGGCACGTCCCACAGCCGTTGCAGAGTTCCACGAGGTGCGAGAACCCGCCCTCCGCGGAGAAGTCGAGTTCGGTCGCCGGCTCTATTGACTGGTAGTCGGCGCCGTACCGCAGGAAATCGCGTGAGTCCGCCGGCTCCTTCGGCCGGAGGTCGCTCGCGTCGGCGACGTCGCCGTCGTCGCGGTAGACGACTGTCCCCGGGTTCATGAGCCAGTCCGGGTCGAACGCGGACTTCAGCTCCTTGAACGCGCTCCAGAGCTGTGGGCCGTAGAGCTTCGGGTTGAACTCGGTGCGCGCGAGGCCGTCGCCGTGCTCGCCGGAGAACGCGCCGTCGTGGTCGAGCACGAGACTCGTCACGTCCTCGGTGATGCCGTGCAGCGTCTCCACGCCGTCCTCGGACTTCAGGTTCAGTACCGGCCGAATGTGGAGGGTGCCGACGCCGGCGTGCGCGAAATACGCTGCCGACGTATCATGGTTGTCCAGGACGTCCTCGAACGCCTGGACGTACTCCGCGAGTTCCGCGGGCGGCACGGACGCGTCCTCGATGAACGGGTAGGGTTTCGCGTCGCCCTCCAGGCTCATCAACAGCGGAATCGCGGCCTTCCGGAGTTTCCACAGCGCCGCCTGGCCGTCGTCGTCGAACGCCTCCAGTACGTCGAACGCCGCGCCACCCGCGACGAACGCCTCGGTGGTCGCGTCCACGGCCGCGCGCAGGTCGCTGTGGCACTCGGAGTCGAACTCCAGCATCAGCGCCGCCGCACACCCGTCCGGTATCGGCGCGGCGTACTCGCTGTACTCCTGGGACTCCGCGGCGAGACGGAACACCTCGTCGTCCATCAGTTCCACCGCGCTCGGGTCGTAGTCGAGCGCCGTCGGCACCGCGGCGACGGCGTCCACCAGGTCGTCGAAACAGTACAGCGCCACCGCCGTCTCCTCCGGGACGGACACCAGGTCGAGCGTCGCCTCCACGACGACACCCAGCGTCCCCTCCGCGCCCACGAACAGTTTCGCGAGGTTCAGGACGTCTTCGCCGTCCTCGTTCTCGTAGCGCACCTTGTGGAGGTTGTAGCCGGAGACGCAGCGCTGCAGTTCCGGGTACCGCGACTCGATTTCCTCGGCGTTGGCCTCGACGAGTCGCCTGACCTCGCGGTAGAGCTCCGCCTCGCGGTCGTCCTTCTCCACGATGGCATCCCACTCCGGCGAGTCGAGGACGACCTCGCGCGCGTGCAGCGTCGACCCGTCCGCCAGCACGACCGTCACGGACTCGGTGTACGCGTCCGTGATGCCGTACCGCACCGAGTGCGCGCCCGTCGAGTTGTTCCCGATGCCGCCGCCGACCGTCGCGCGGTTCGACGACGCCGGGTCGGGCGCGAACTGCAGGCCGTGGTCGGCGAGTCGCGCGTCCAGGTCGTCCTGGACGACGCCCGGCTGGACGACGGCGCGCTGGCTGTCCGGGTCGACGTCGAGCACGTCGTCCATGTACTTGCTCGTGTCCACGACCACGCAGCCAGGCCCCACGGTCTGGCCCGCCAGCGACGACCCAGCGCCGCGCGGCAGCACGGGGACGTCGTGGTCGCTCGCGATTCGCACTGTCCGTTGCACGTCCTCGACGTCCCGCGCCAGCACGACGCCGGCCGGCCGAGCGCCGTAGACGCTGCCGTCGGTCGCGTACAGGACTTGCGCGTACTCGTCGAAGTACACCTCGCCGTCGACGGCGCCGCGGAGGTCCGCCGCCAGGTCGGCGTACGCCCCGGCGTCCGGGTGGTCGTGGCCGCGCGCGTCACGGAACGCCGCCCAGCGGGCGAGGTCGGAGTCGTCAGTCGCCACACCCACACCACGCACCCCTGTGTGTTAATTTCTAGCATCAATGCGGGGAGAGCCGCTACAGGCGAGCACGCGAGCGTTGACGCGCCAGCAGCTACAGGAACCGGAAGACGCCGTACGGCACGAGGAACAGGAGGACGGTCATCGCGGCGAGCACGAGTCCGTAGCTGACGAGTGTGCCGGCGGCCGCCAGCCACGACGGGTGGTCGAACTGTCCGAGGTCGACGTTCATACGCGGAGATTGCCGCCCGCCGTCCTAAAAGTTCGCGTTGGTTCGTCGGTCGGTGCCAGTGGCGTCAGCTCAGACGATGTCGCCGATGCGCCGCGGTTCGGCCGAGAGCACGGGGTCGGGTTCGACCAGCTGGAGGACCTCGTGGTCGGTGACGTCGTGGTAGTCTTTCTGCGTGGCTTCCTCGATGAGTTCGCGCTCCATGCGGAACTCCGTGCCTTCGTAGACGATGTCGACGCCGTCGTCTTCGAACGAGAGCGTAGTCATACCGCAGCGTAGGCGGCCAGCGGACAAAAGCCCCGCGTCCGACGGCTGGCATGCGTTCTCGCGGGGTTTATTGACGTGCGGGGAGTTTGGGGAGGTGTGCTCGGCCCGAACCCCATCGACAGGCTCGCGATTCCGGACGGCACCACCGTCCAGGAGCACGACGTCGTCGTGGACGGCGACGTGCTCGTCGGCGGCCAGTCCACGGTCGAACTCGGGGTGCGCGGCCGGAGCGTCGTCGCGGGCGAACGCGTCTCCTTCGGCGGCGACATCGAAGCGGAGGGCGACTGCCGCCTCGACATGTGGTGTGACGTCGACGGGAACGTGCTCGCCAGCGAGGACGCGTACCTCGGCGAGCGCGTCCACATCACGGGCCGCCTCGTCGTCGGCGGCGACCTCGACATCGGCGACGACGTCGACATCGAGGAGGGCTTCGAGGCGTCGGGCTGGATTGTCATCCGGAACCCGATGCCGACCATCACGTTCTTCGTCGTCTACCTCACCCACTTGCTCCAGATTGGCGAGGAGGAGGAAGCCGAGGAACTCGTCGAGGAACTCGCCGCGGACGGCGACGCCCAGCCGTTGACGATTCCGCGCTCGGGCAGCGTCTCCGACGACGCGTGGCGCGTCTCCACGCCCGCCGTCATCGGCGACGACTGCCGCCTCCACGGGAACATCCGCGCCACCGAAATCGAGGTCGGCCGCGACAACAACGTCTTCGGCAGCCTCCGCGCCCAGGACGACGTCTCCGTGGGCTCCGGCACGAAGATTCACGGCGACGTCACGACGCGCAACGGCGACGTCACCGTGGACGCCGACGCCACCGTCCTCGGCGAAGTCTCCGGCCACGACGTCCACATCCACCCGGACGCAGACGTCGACGGGGTCATCCGCGCGCGCGGCGAGATGCACCTCCAGAGCCGCGCCGACCGCGACCCCGAATAGTTTAGTTCTCGCGTACGTCGCCGGTCATATGGCCGATTCGCCCGCCAGCGGAGACGCTCCCGACCGCCCCAGCGACCCACCGACCGAGGAGGCCGACCCCGGGTCGCCGGACTCTCCGCTCTTGTTCGGCGTGACGCTGTGGCGGGACAGCGTCGTCGCGTCCCTCGGCGTGCTCGTGCTCGCCGCGGGCGTCGAGGGCTGGTGGTACTTCGTCGGGAACGGGTTCGACAACTGGGAGTACACCGTCATCGACCTCGTCGGCGACCTCGCGTTCGTGTTCGCGGGCACGTTCCTCCTGTTCGTCGCGCTCGGCGCCGCCGGCCGCCGCGTCCGCTCGGACTGACTACGAGCCGCCGGAGAAGTCCCCTCCGCCGCCGGAGGGGCTACTGGCCGTCGTCGAAGGGGTCTTCGACCTGGCCGGCGATGGCTTCCAGCGCGTCAGTGACGGTGACGAGGCCGACGACGCCGCCGTCCTTGCCGGTGACGAACGCGAGTTCCTGGCGTTCCGCCTGGAAGCGGTCGATGGCGTCGCTGACCGACGTCGACGCCGACAGCGTCATCGGTGGGTGCGCGACGTCTTCGAGCGTGTCCGTGCCGTCGCGCAGGTCGTCCAGGTCGCGGAACACTTCCGGGAGGTAGACGATGCCGCGGAAGTCGTCCAGCGTCTCGCCGATGAGCGGGTAGCGGACGTGGGGCGCCTCGGCCATCCGGTCGAGGTTCTCACGGAGGTCGACGGTCGTGGAGACGGCGATGACCTCGCTGGCGGGCACCATCACGCTCTCGACGGGCATCCGGTCGATGTCGAGGGCGCCCAGGACTTCCTCGCGGCGCTCCTCGGGGACGTCGCTCTCGCCGAGCGCGGCGTCGAGGCGGTTCCGGAGGTCGGCCCGCGACTCGATGACGTCCGCTCCGGTCTCCAGCCACGCGCCAGTCATCTCCACGCCGAACAGCCGCAGCGTCGCTTTCGCGATGCCGTCGCCGAGCCTGATGACCGGCGAGATGGCCTTGTGGAACCAGAAAAGCGGCGTCGCGCCGTACTTGGAGACGGTGCGGGAGCGCTCGACGCCGAGGTACGTCGGCGTCTGCTCGCCGTGCGTGAGGTGGACGAGGTTGATGAGGAGGAACGCCAGCACCGCGCCGCCACCCACGGACGCCAGGAACGTATCGTGGAAGACGGGTTCGAAGATGGCCGCGAGCGCCGGTTCGGCGACGATGCCGACCGCGATTGAGGACGCGGTGATGCCGACCTGGCACGTCGTCAGGTAGAGTTCCAGGTCGTTCGTCATCGCCCACGCGCGCTCCAGGGAGGGGTCGCCGCCGACGAACTCGTCCTCGGTGAACTGCCTGGCGCGCGTGAGCGCGAACTCGATGGCGACGAAGAAGCCGTTCGCGAGGATGAGCGCGACGCCCGCGACGAGGCGCACGACGACGGCCACCGTGTTCATCGGTGAGACAGTTCCGGCGACGGCCGAATATCCCTTGTGGTGGCGCAGACGGGGCTGGGCCCGCGGCGCGGGGCGGCCAACCGAAAGCCCTTCTTTCGCGGTCGGGCTACTCCGTGGTATGTTGTCAATCGCGCTTGCCGGGAAGCCGAACGCCGGCAAGTCGACGTTCTACACCGCGGCGACGCGCTCGGAGGTGGACGTCGCGAACTACCCGTTCACCACCATCGACGCGAACCGCGGCGTCACCCACGTCCGCACAGACTGCCCGTGTCTCACGCGCGAGGAGCGCTGCGGGAACGAGAACTGCGCGGACGGCAAGCGCTACGTCCCCGTGGAATTGCTGGACGTCGCCGGCCTCGTCCCGGGCGCCCACGAGGGCAAGGGCCTCGGCAACCAGTTCCTCGACGAACTCACGAACG
>JBDGQF010000427.1:0-3177 GCA_042219255.1 Halobacterium sp.
GCGGAGACGCCGACGGTGAGCAGGAGGCCGATTGCCATGCCGACGACCGACGGCAGCCAGCCCCAGTAGGCGTCCGCGAGGACGGGGACGCCGCCGACGGTCACTGTCGGCCCGAACACCGTCGCGAGGTAGAACAACTGGCTGCCGCCGACGCCGGCGAGCATCCCGGAGCGCGTCGTGCCGCGCCAGTACAGCGCGACCAGGACGGGCAGCGCTAGCTGGGCGAACCCGCCGAACGCCGTCTCGCCGATTTCCACGAGCGTCCCGGGCGTGAACAGGCTGGCGACGAACGTCGCGGACGCGAACACGACGACGCCGACGCGCCCCAGGTAGTTCTCGTACTCCTCGGTGGCGCCCGCGTTCACGAACGGCCGGTAGACGTCGCGCGTGAAGTAGGACGCGCCCGACAGCAGCATCGAGTCCGAGGAACTCATCATCGCCGCGAGCGCGCCCGCGACGACGAGCGCCGCGAACCAGCCGGGCGTGTACTCCGCCAGGAGGACGGGCAGGATGTTGCCGCCCTCGGGGAGCGCGAGGCCGACGCCCTTCGCCCACGACCCCAGGAGGAACGCGGGCACGAACAGGAGCACGACCAGCACCGGCCAGAGCGCGAACGTGCGCTTGAGGACTTTCTCGGACTTCCCGACGAAGAACCGCTGGTTCACCTGGGGGAACATCGTCACGCCGAACGCGATGCCGACGGCCTGCGAGAGCATCCACTGCGGCGAGTACGCGCCGCCGCCGAGCGCGCGGAACTCCGCGGGCATCGCCGCGCCGAGGCCGCCGGGTTCGGCTGCAAGCGCGCTCGCAATCCACGCGAACGCCAGCCACACCATCGACAGCATGAACACGCCCTGGAGGGTGTCCGTCCACGCGACGCCGCGCATCCCCGACAGCACGACGTACGCTATCATGAACAGCGTGATGAAGCCCGCGCCCGCCCAGTACGGCACCACGCCGTCCGTGAGCGCTTCCAGCGCGGTGCCGGCGCCGACCTGCTGGAGCATCACGTACGGGAACAGCCAGAAGATGCTGACCGCGGCGACGAGGCCGCGAAGCGTCGTCGACCCGAACCGGTCGCCGAGCATCTCGCCGAGCGTGACGTAGCCGCGGGCGCGCCCGAGCAGCCACTGCCGGTAGCCCAGGAGGTACCACAGCAGGCCAAACAGGACGCCGTCCATCAACCCCATCACGAGAATCCACTCGGGGCCGAAGTTGTACGCGACGTTCGGCCCGCCGAAGAACGTGAACGCCGACAGGAGGGTGGCGAACGTCGTGAACAGGAGGACGCCGGTGCCGAGGCCGCGGCCGGCGAGGTAGTAGTCTTCGGCGGTCTGGTCGGTGACGCGGTACGCGACGGCGCCGATTGCGAGCGCGACCACCATGTAGGCGGCGACGATGCCGATTTCGAGGAGCGCGCTCATCGCCCCACCTCCACGAACGTCCCCCAGTCGCGGCGCGCGAACGCCGCGAACGTGGCGGCCGTCAGCACCATCCACGCGACGTGCCACCACAGCCACACCGGGAGGCCGGCCGCCATCGACGCGTCGTCCCACAGGAACCACGGGATGCTGAACGCGACGAGTACGACGAAGACGATTCCCCAACCGAGCGCCGAACGTGACGGCATCGTACACCCACGTCTCTACCTATCCGGGTTAAATGTTGCTGAAAACCTCCGAAGTGGGTTTCGTAGAAAATATTTCTCTAATCCGCTCTGTCGCCACTCGAACTGTCTCCGTTCTCGGACTCGCCGACCAATCCCTCCGCGAACTCGGAGAGTTCCGCCCACCCCACCGTCTCCCCGATTTCCTCGACGACGTCCACGATGGTCTCGTCCATCACGAGCTCGCGGCGCAACTCCAGTTCCGAGAGGTCGCCGTCCGGGTTCACGCGGCCGCCGAACGTCACCTCCCGCACCGGGTCCCAGTACACCACCGACCCGCCGCTGTCCACGCCGAGAATCCGCGACCCGTCCTCCAGTTCTCGCGGATACCGTTCCACGGAACGCCCGTCTCGCGGAGCCATACGCGCTCGTACCGACGGCGCACCCCTAACCGTGGTGGCCGCTCTCCGCCCGCCGCGTCACCCCTCACCGGGTCGCTGGCCCGGGACGCGGGGCGGCGGCCGTCACGACAGTTATTTCCCGCGCCCACACGTACCATTCTAGGAGAACGAGACTGATGGAGGACACCGCGAAGTACCTGATACACGCGGACTTCGTCGCCGACGGCGTCGTCGAGCGCACCGACGTGGTCGGTGCCGCCTTCGGGCAGACCGAGGGCCTGCTCGGCGACGACCTCGACATCCGTGACCTGCAGGACTCCGCGAAACTCGGCCGCATCGACGTCTCCGTCGACAGCGAGGGCGGCCAGTCCTTCGGCACCATCACCATCGCGTCCAGTCTCGACCGCGTCGAGACCGCCACCCTCGCGGCGGCGCTCGAAGCGGTCGAACGCATCGGGCCGTGTCGCGCGGACGTCGAAGTCCAGCGCATCGAGGACGTCCGCGCCGCCAAGCGCCGCGAAATCGTCGACCGCGCGAAGGAACTGCTCGCCACCGCGTTCGACGAGGGCGCCATCGACTCCGAGGACATCCTCCGGGAAGTCCGGGAGAGCGTCCGCGTCGAGGACATCACCGAGTACCACGGCCTGCCCGCCGGCCCGAACGTCGAGACGAGTGACGCCGTCCTCGTCGTCGAGGGCCGCGCGGACGTCGTCACCCTCCTCGAGTACGGCATCAAGAACGCCGTCGCCGTCGAGGGCACGGACGTCCCGGACGCCGTCGCCGACCTCACCGAGGAACGCACGACGACCGCGTTCCTGGACGGCGACCGCGGCGGCGACCTCATCCTCCGCGAACTCCAGCAGGTCGCGGACGTCGACTACGTCGCCCGCGCGCCCCGCGGCGAGTGCGTCGAAGACCTCTCGCGGCAGGCCGTCGACGCCGCGCTCCGCGACAAGACGCCAATCGGCGCGGCGCGCCCAGTGAGCGTCACCGACGACGCGGACGCGCCGGAGTCGACTGGGGACGACGACGAGGACGTCCCCGCGGACGAAGCGACCGCGGCGACCGACGGCAGCGCCACGCCCGCGCCCGAAACTGGGTCGACGAGCGACGAGACGGCGGCGCCCCAGGCGCCGGACGCCACCGACGTCGTCGCGGCCGCCGAGACGG
>JBDGQF010000427.1:3277-10160 GCA_042219255.1 Halobacterium sp.
TCGTCAAACAGCCGGCGAGCGTGCGCGTCCACACGTTCGACGACTACTGACCGACGCCGGCCTGCCCAGCTATTCCTGCCGTCGCTGTGCGTCGACAACTGTCCAGAGAACGCCCAGCAGCGCGCGACCGTCGCGTCAGGTGAAGTGGCCGAGGAGCGCGAGCGCGCCGCCCGCCAGGCCGCCGGCGAGCGTCGCGAGGAAGTTCACGCCCTGGTTGCCGACGACGTCGCCCTCCAGGACCGCGCCGGCGACGCTGTCCGCGGTCATGCCGACGAACCCAGCGGCGACGACGACCCCCGCGCCCACGAGACTGAAGTGGAAGTCCGGGACGACGACGCAGAGCGCGGCGATGAGCGCCGCGCCCGCGAGACCGGCGACCTCGCCCTGCCAGGTGATTGCGCCGTCCGTCCCGGGTTCGACGCGCTCCAGGGTCGTGACGAGACGGGGGTCGTCGAACAGGCCGCCGATTTCGCTGGAGAGCGTGTCCGCCAGCGCCGTCGCGACCGCGCCGGCGTACGCGAACTGGTACGCGGTAGCGGACAGCGGCACGTGCGCGCTCGCGGCGTACAACAGGAGCGCGACGAGCGCGGCGGCGGAGTTCCCGAGGACGTTCCCGGTGCCGCGCGCGCCCTCGTTCTCCTGGGCGACGCCGCGCTCGAGTTTCTGTTCGTAGCGGAACTTCGTCGTGAGGCTGCCGACCGCGAAGAAGGCGATGAGGATGGCGTACCAGCCGTAGCCGCCGAGCACGACCGCCAGCAGGCCGAGGAGGACGCCCGTGAGCATCCCCGCGACCGAGGTGGCGTCCAGCGCGTACGAGACGTAGCCGAACACGGTCGTCACGCCGAGCGCGACCAGGACGCGCTCCCACGCGACGGCCGTCGTCATCGTCTCGAACGGCGCGAGCACCGCGAGCAACCACAACAACAGCGCGACCGTCACGAGCACGACGGGGTCGTCGCGAGCGACGAACACCGACCGCAGGACGCCAGCGACGAGCGCGCCGCTGGACGCCAGGAACACCCAGTACGGGACTGCCGTCGGCTCACCGAGGAGCGCAGCGACGACCGCCTGGCCCGCGACTGCCGCCAGGCCGGCGACCACGACGAACCCGGTCATGGAGAGCGTGCGGTCTTGCCGCACGGCGAGCACGAGTCGCCGCCCCAGGTCGCCGTACCCAACGATGAGCACGGTCGCGACGAACACGCCGACGGGCACCTCGAACACGGGGACGAGCAGGCCGACGCCAGCCGCCGCGAGCGCGAACCCGATGAGCGTCCGCAGGCGCTCCTCGCGCCGGTCGCGCGGCGTCGAGAACAACTCGAAGAGCGCGCCGTCCGTCACTGGGAACGCCAGCAGGGCGACGAGGACGAACGGGACTGCCGCTGCCCGCCCGAGGAGCGGCGCAGTCAGCGACAGCGTCGACACGGCCGCGAACGCCGCGGCGCGCCGGAGACTCCAGTTCACGTCTCCCGTGGCTTGCCCGGGACTGCACTTAACTTCCCCGAACCGGCCCCGCCGGAATTTTCGCGCCGCCGCGACCCGCAAGACTTTGGAACGCCGACGGCGGACACGTCCGTGTGGGTCTCTACGACCGCTACCTCGCCCTCCGCGTCCGCCGCCACGACGTCGACGCCCCCGGCCACGTCGCGCTCGTCATCACCGAGCGCGACCTCCTGGAAGCCGGCGCGTACGACACGCTCGCGGACTTCTTCGAGTGGGCGTTCGACTACGGCGCCGAACGCGTCACCGTCTACGTCAGCGTCCTCGACGAAGCCGCCGTCCCCACGCTGGAACGCGAACTCGCGCGCGTCTCCGCGCCCCGCGAGGTCGCCGTGCGCGGCCCCGACGACGACCAGCGCGCCGACGCCCCAATCCAGGTGAGCGTCGGCCTCGGCGGCAAACACGAGTTCGCGACCGCCGTCCGCCACGTCGCCGAAGCCGTCGAGCGCGGCGAGATGAGTCCGGAGGACGTCGACGAGGACGTCATCGAAGCCGAACTCGTGTTCCCCGAGGAACCAGACCTCGTCATCAAGACCGGCGCCGAACGCCTCTCCGATTTCATGATTTGGCAGTCCGTCTACTCCGAACTCTACTTCACGGACGTCAACTGGCGGGACTTCCGGAAACGCGACTACCTCCGCGCCGTCCTGGACTACGAGAACCGGCAGCGGCGGTTCGGACGGTAGGCCGAACCTCGTCGGTGTACCGACGGCGGTCCGGACGCTGAGCGGAGCGAAGCGTCCGGAGCACGGAAATCTTTGATTTCAGGCGGTTCAACTGATGAACGGGCTGTCGTAGTACAGGGTCCGCACGGAGATTAAAATACGGGGCCGAGTCAGCCGTCGGTGATGCGAGTAGACTTGCTGGAAACTTGCGCTGGCCGCGGCGCTGCGGTGGCTTGCGAATGAACAGGACGAAGTACGAGGCACCGGTCTCCGTCGAGGCCCCGGCCACGATTCTCGTCGAGTATGGACGCGAGGGCGGACGAGTCGTTTATTTTGTCGTCTTACTCTACTACTACGCTCGCGGTGTCCCAGCGGAGGGAGAGCCGGAGCCAGTCGTCGGCTTCGACCACGACGAGCGTGGTGAGCGGACGCCACACAACGTGCGGACCGAAGGATTGCACATGGACGTCTACCGGGGCGGCGAGAAGTACTACGTAAAAACTGACTTCCCACCGGTGTACTCGGCGGAGGACGCGCTGTCGACGGCAATCCGGCACACAAAGACTAATGCGCCGTCTCTCGTATCTCGGTTCGAGAGGTGGCACGATGTCTAATGACGACCCCTGTGCTGAACCGCAGGACATGCTCTCCACCGACGTGGAGACGGAGTTCGTCGAGTCAATCGACGAACTGGAAGCCCGCATCGCAGCCGACCTCCGCCGTGGCCGCGAGGGGACGGCTGACGACGCCACCACTGACGGCGGCCAATGAACCTGGCCGCGACGCTAGTCTCCGCAGGGTTCTCTTGACGACTTAGTCCGCCGACTGGCTCTCCGCGTCGACGTCCTCCGGTGGGTCAGGGAGCGTGCCCTTGAGTCGGTCGAGGACGCGCCGCGCTTCGCTGACTTCGCTGCCGAGCGCGCGGACGAGCGCGAGCGCTCGTTCGGCGCGGGTCTGGCGCCAGGACGCCTCGCGGGACTCGTAGGTGCGGACGGCGCGCAGGAAGTCGACTTTCGAGAACTCGGGCCAGTACGGCGTGCAGAAGAACACGGCTGCTTCGCTGCCGTTGGCGTGCCACGGCAGGAAGTTCGACGTGCGTTCGTCGCCGCCGGTGCGGATGATGAGGTCGACGTCCTGGACGGGACTGGTGTGGAGGCGGGACTCGATGTCGTCGAGCGTGACGTCCTTGGGGTCGAGGTCGCCGTCGGCGACGGCTTCCGCGACACCCTGTGCGGCGCCGAGCAGTTCCGCGCGGCCGCCGTACGCGAGCGCGACGTTCAACGCGAACCCGTCGTAGCCCGCAGTCCGGGATTCGGCGTACTCGACGGCGTCCTGCACGCGCTCGGGGAGGCGGTCGGTGTCGCCGATGGCGCGGATGCGGACGCGCTGGTCGTGCACGCGGTCGGCGTCCGCGAACTCAGTGAGTTTCTCCTCGAGGAGGTCGAAGAGGTGTTCCTGTTGCTCCTGGGGGCGCTTGAAGTTCTCCGTGGAGAACGCGTACAGCGTCAGTTCGTCGACGCCGAGGTCGGCACACCAGTCCAGGACCTGTTCGGTGGTCTGGGCGCCGGACTGGTAGCCCTCGGTGGCGTCCTGGCCGCGCTGGCGGGCGTACCGGCGGTTGCCGTCCTGGATGACGGCGACGTGGCTTGGCGCGCCGTCGATTTCGCGGCGGAGGACGCGCTCGTAGGTGGCGTCCACGGCGGAGCGGAGCCAATCGCGCATTACCGGAACCGATGACACAGTCACGTATCAGCCTTCTGTTCGGAATCCGCCACGTCGCCGGTGTCGCGCCGGCTGCGAGCGGCTTCCCGGCGCGCGGGAGCGTGCGCTGGAACCGCCACACGTATTGCACGCAGCGCCCTCGGTGACCTCATGAGCGAGACGGTCAACGAGGACCTCTACCGGGACACGGTGGAACTCTTGAAGCCGGGCGACATCGAACTCGCGGGCGCGGTCGTACACACGACCTACGACTCCAGCCAGGAGAGCATGCTCCACCAGCTCACGCTGGACGCGGGCAGCGCCGTCGCCGAGTACGCGGAGAAGGGCGACACGTACGTGTACTCGGGGAACGACAGCGACGAGTTCGGCGTGAACCAGCACCAGGGCCTCACGCTGGACGGCGACGAGTTCGTCTGGGAGTGCCAGCAACTCCTCCGCGAGGGGACGTTCGACCTCGTGCTGTACTGGGAGGCGACCGGCGACCACGACGCCGTGCTCGAGGACATCCGCGGCCTGGACGGCGTCGACCGCGTCGTCGGCGTCCGCGAAGACGGCTACGACCTGTAGACGACGGGCGGTCGTTCTGTGCGGAGTGCGGGCGCGCCGAACAGCCGAACTCTCGGATTTTGCGGCGTAAACGGCCGATTCCGGCAGTTTTCGGGCTGCGCGGTGCCGGTGCGAGCCGCGTCGTTTATGTCCCGGGACACCTCACGTGTGGCCATGGAAGTGTCGGACCTCGGCGACCGGGACCGCGCGGTGCTGAACGCGTTCCAGGGGGGGTTCCCGGTCGTCCACCGGCCGTTCGAACCGGCGGCGCACGCGCTCCGGTCGCGGGGCGTGGACGTCGACCCGGCGGGCCTGCTCGACCGCGTCAAGCGCCTCGACGACGAGGACGTGCTGACGCGGTTCGGGCCGCTCATCAACGCCGAAGAAATCGGGGGGAACGCGTCGCTCGTGGCGATGCACGCGCCGCTGGACGAGTTCGAGGAAATCGCGGAGACGGTGAACAGCTACCGGGAGGTCGCGCACAACTACGAGCGCGAACACCCACACCTGAACATGTGGTTCGTCGTCTCCGTCGCGGACGAAGCCCGGATTCCGGACGTCCTCGCGGAAATCGAGGCGGAGACCGGCCAAGAGACGTACAACCTCCCGAAACAGGAGGAGTTCCGCGTGGAGGCGAAGTTCCTCGTGGACGGCCCCATCTCGGAGGGGGACGTCGACCTCTCGCACCTGGGCGCGACGCCCGACCCGACCGACCGCGACACGCTCACGCCCGCGGAGCGCGACCTCGTGCTCGCGGTGCAGGACGGCCTGCCCATCGTCGAGACGCCGTACGAGGCCGTCGCCGACGACATCGGCCAGGACACCGACTGGGTCGTGGAGACGCTGCGGCGGTTCAACGAGGAGGGGAAGATTCGACGCGTCGGCGTCATCCCGAACCACTACTCGCTGGGGTACACGGAGAACGGCATGACCGTCTGGGACGTCCCCGACGACGTCGTCAGCGAGGTCGGGCCGGCGGTCGCGGGCCTGGACTTCGTGACGCACTGTTACGAGCGCCCGCGCCACGAGGGCGTGTGGCCGTACAACTTCTTCGCGATGACGCACGGCCGCAGCGAGGCGGAGAGCAGGGAGCGCGTCCAGCAAGTGAAGGACGTGATGGAGGAGTACTGGGACGTCGGCGACGACGACTGGGACACGCTGTTCTCGACGCGCATCCTGAAGAAGACGGGCATCCGGATGGCCGAGCGCGCCGACGCCAACACGGCATGACGGGCGCGGCCGCCGTCGAACGCGGACTGCTCGGGTGGTGGGCGTGATTCCGTTGTTCCACGACTTCGAGGGCGCGGCCGTGCTCGTCGTCGGCGGCGGGCCGGTGGGCGCGCGGAAGGCGCGGCGGTTCGCGCGGGAGGGCGACGTCACCGTCCTGAGTCCGGCGTTCGCGGACGCGGACTTCGGCGGGGCGGAGCGCGTCCGCGTCGCGCCGGAACCACAAGACGCGGCCGAGTGGGTGGCGCGCGTGAATCCGGCGCTGGTCGTCGCGGCGACGGACGACGACGCCGTGAACGGCGCGTTCGCGGAGGCGGCGCGCGACGCCGGCGCGCTCGTGAACCGCGCCGACCAGTCCGGGCGCAGGGACGCCGACAGCGTCGTCGTACCGGCGACGGTACGCGACGGCCCAGTCTCTGTGGCCGTGTCGACGGGCGGCGCGAGTCCCGCGCTCTCGAAGTTCCTGCGCGAGGAAATCGAGTCCCACCTGGACGGCGCGGGCGAGATGGCCGACCTCACCGCCGACCTCCGCGCGGAACTGAAAGCCGCGGGCGTCCCGCCGGACGACCGCCGCGATGCCGTGCGGGCGGTGGTCCGCTCGGGGTCGGTTTGGAAGGCTTTACGTACCGCTGGGACGAACCCTCGGAAAACCGCCGACGACGTGGTCGACGACGTCGTCGGAAATCTGGAGTGGTCTACGTGAACGGGAACACTGGCGTCGTCTCCGGCGTGCGCGTCTCTCACGAAACGGCCTCCCTCTCGGAACTGGAGGCCGCGAGCGCCGCGAGCGAGGCCGAAGCGCTCGAACAGTTGCTGTCTCAGCCGGCGGTCGAGGAGGCGTTCGTCGTCCAGACGTGCCACCGCTCGGAGGCGTACGTCGTCGCCGACGACGGGGACGCCGGCCGCCGCGCGCTCGCCGCCGCCGGGTTCGACCCGGCGGCCGCGGGCGCCATCGGCATGGGACACGAGGAGAGCCTCCGCCACCTGCTGCGGGTGGCGGCCGGCCTGGAGTCGCTGGTCGTCGGCGAAGACCAGATTCTCGGCCAGGTGCGTGACGCCTACGACACCGCGAAGGACGCCGACGCCATCGGGCACGTCCTCCGGCAGGCCGTCACGAAAGCCATCCACGTCGGCGAACGCGCCCGCACGGAGACGGCCATCAACGAGGGCGTGACGTCGCTGGGGAGCGCGGCCGTCCGCCTCGCCGAACGGGAGACCGAGGT
>JBDGQF010000171.1:0-10120 GCA_042219255.1 Halobacterium sp.
GGCGTCAGCCAGAAGTTCGCCGTCATCGTCGCCGTCATGGTCGCGACAATGCTCTGCATGAACTACGTCCTCAAGCGCACGAAGACCGGTCGCGCGATGCGCGCCACCGCCGACGACCAGGCGCTCGCGCGCGTCCGCGGCGTCGACATCGACCGCGTCCAGCTCGTCGTCTGGGTGCTGGCGGCCGTGCTCGCGGCCATCGCCGGCGTCCTCCTCGGCTGGTACGCCTCCAACCTCAGTCCGAACATGGGGTTCAACCTCCTGTTGCCCGTGTTCGCGGCGGTCATCGTCGGCGGCATCGACTCGCCGTACGGCGCCGCGCTCGGCGGCCTGCTCATCGGCATCAGCATGGACGTCGGCGTCTACCTGCTGCCGTCGGGGTTCGCGACGTACCGCACCGCAATCGCGTTCGTCATCCTCGTGGCCGTCCTGCTCGTCAAGCCCGAGGGCCTGTGGGGTGACGGCTGATGGCGCTCGCGAACTTCCTCGTCAGCCTCCTCACCGTCGTCAGCATCTACACGCTGTTCGGCCTCGGCCTCAACATCAAGTACGGCTTCACGGGGCTGGTCGACTTCGGCCACGTGCTGTACTTCATGGTGGGCGCGTACGTCACCGTCGTGCTCGCGATGCCCGCCGGCACCGCCGGCTACGAGGGCATCGGCGGGTTCGGCGTCCCGGCACTGCTGTCCGGCGTGCCGCTGGGCGGCCTGCTGGGCTGGCTGGTCGCGCTCGCCGTCGCGATGGTCGCCGCCGCGCTCGTCTCGCTCGTGGTCGGCGTGCCGACGCTGCGCCTGCGCGAGGACTACCTCGCCATCACCGCGCTCGGCGTCGCCACCATCTTCCACGCCGTCGTCAACGACGAAGAGTGGCTGTTCAACGGCCCGTTCGGCGTGCGCGACGTCTACCAGCCGATGGCCGGCGCCTTCCCCGTCTCCCTCGGGAGTTTCGTCGTCAACCTCGCCGTGTTCGGCGTGCTGTCCGTGGCCGTCCTCGGCTACCTCGCGTACCGCGTCGCAGGATACGTCCGGCCACTCGACCGGCGGCCGGCGGCCGTCTCCCTGGCGGCAGTCGTGCTCGTCGCCGCCGGCCTCGGCGTCGCCACGCTCGGCGGCGCGCTCGTGGCTGCCGGCGCGCTCGTCGTCGCCGCCGGCGCCTGGGTGCTCGCGCGCGCCGTCCGGCAGTCGGACGGCTTCGGCCGGCCGCTCGCGCTGTTCGCCGCCGCGCTGTTCGCCGTCTGGTACTTCGGCACGCCCGCCGCCACCGAGGGGGCGTCCGGCGTCCTCGCCGGCGCCGTCTGGCTGTTCGACCCCACCGTCGGCGCCGACGGCGGGTTCACGTACAACCGGTTCGTGCTGCTCGTGAGCGCGTCGTTCGTCGCGCTCACGTACTGGTGGTGCCAGCGCACCGTCAACAGCCCGTACGGCCGCGTCCTCCGCGCAATCCGTGACGACGAGGACGTCCCGCAGGCCCTCGGCAAGCAGACGTTCCGGTACAAAGTCCAGAGCATGATGTTCGGCTCAGCGCTCGCGGGCGCCGCCGGCGGCCTCTGGGCGACCCACATCGGGTTCATCGACCCGACGCAGTTCACCTCGGAAATCACGTTCTTCGCGTTCACCGCGGTCATCATCGGCGGCAGCGCGAACAACCGCGGCGTCGTCGTCGGCACGCTCGTCTTCTGGACGCTGCACACCGGCACGCGCTTCCTCAACGACTTCTTCCCCGCGGAGTACGCCACCCAGCTGGCGGCGCTCCGGCTGATGTTCATCGGCGTGCTGCTCATCGTCATCCTCTACTACCGGTCGGAGGGCCTGCTCGGCAGGCAGACCTACGACACCGGCGTCCCCCACGGAGGTGGTGGCGGTGACTGACCCAGTGCTTGCAGTCGACGGCGTCGAGAAGCACTTCGGCGGCATCACCGCCCTCGACGGCGCGACGTTCGACGTCGACCCCGGCATCACGGGCCTCATCGGCCCGAACGGCGCCGGGAAGTCCACGGTGTTCGACTGCATCACGGGCTTCCTCCAGCCGGACGCGGGCACCGTCCGGTTCCGCGGCGACGACATCACGAACGAACGCCCGCCGAGCGTCGCCGGCAGGGGGCTCGTGCGGACGTTCCAGATTCCCCGCGAACTCCCCGAGATGACCGTCCGGGAGAACCTCGCGCTCGCGCCGACCGGCCAGAGCGGCGAACGCCTCGTCACCGCGTGGACGCGCGGCGGCGACTACTTCGACGACGAGCGCGACGCCCAGCGCCGCGCCGTCGAGATGGCCGAACGCCTCGAAATCGACCACTTGCTGGACGCGCCCGCCGGCGACCTCTCGGGCGGCCAGCGCAAACTCCTCGAACTCGCCCGCGCGCTCCTCACGGAACCCGACCTCGTCCTGCTGGACGAACCGCTCGCTGGCGTCAACCCCACCCTGGAGAACAAGATTCTCGACCACATCCAGCGCCTCGAATCGGAGGGGTACTCGTTCCTCTTCATCGAGCACGACATCGACGTCATCATGGAGTACTGCCAGGAAGTCGTCGTGATGCACCAGGGCGCCGTCCTCACCAGCGGCGACCCGGAGGCGGTGCGCACGGACGAACGCGTCGTCGAAGCCTACCTCGGAGGTGACGCGGAATGACCGACGCGCCCCTGCTGGACATCGACGGCCTGGACGCCGGCTACGGCGACCTCCAGATTCTCACGGACGTCGACATGGCCGTCGGCGACGCCGAGTACGTCACCATCGTCGGGCCGAACGGCGCCGGCAAGTCCACCGCGATGAAGTCCGTGTTCGGCCTCACCACGCACATGGGCGGCACGGTGTCGTTCCGCGGCCGGCCGATTCACGGCGCCGAGACGTCCGAAATCATCGAGAACGGCATCACGTACGTCCCGCAGTCCGGCAACGTCTTCACGAGCCTCACCGTCCGCGAGAACCTCGAAATGGGCGTGTTCACCGAGGACGAGTTCCCCCAGGACACCCTTGCGGACGTCTTCGAGTACTTCCCCATCCTGGAGGAGCGCCAGCGCCAGCGCGCCGGCACGATGTCCGGCGGCCAGCGCCAGATGCTCGCGATGGGGTCGGCGCTCATGTCCGACCCAGACCTCCTCCTGCTGGACGAACCGTCGGCGGGCCTCGCGCCAGACCTCGTCGACGACCTCTTCGACCGCATCGACGACATCAACGACGGCGGCACCGCCGTCCTCATGGTCGAACAGAACGCCAAGGAAGCGCTGCGGCGCTGCGACCGCGGCTACGTCCTCGTCAACGGCGAGAACGCCTACGACGGCCCAGGGGACGAACTGCTCGCCGACGACGACGTCCGCCAGCGGTTCCTCGGCGGCTAGCGCGCACCGGCGGCCAACGCTTTTCCGGGCAGTCAGAGCGCTTCAGGGTCGAAGCGCTGGTTCCGGCCGTCCCACTCCTCGACGTCCCGCTGGTCGCGCGTGTCCACGTACGCTTCGAGGCCGTTGCCCGCCGGGTCGGAGAAGTACAGCGCCTTGCTGATGCCGTGGTCGACCGGCGTGACTGGCACCTCCCGGTCGACGAGACGGTCGTAGACGTCGCCGAGGCCGGACGCCGAGTCGACCTCGATGGCGGCGTGGTAGAGGCCGACGCCGCGGCCCTGGTCTGGGGCGTCCGCGCCGACCGCCTGGAGCGCGACGTCGTGGTGGTGGTCGCCCCACGTCAGGAACGCGTACCGGTCGAGCGTCTCCTCGACGGCGAGGTCGAAGACGTCCCGGTAGAACGCGACCGCGCGGTCGAGGTCGCGGACTTTCAAGTGGACGTGACCGAGGTGGAACGGCGCGTCGGACATACCCTTCCTTGGGCGCGCACCGAGTTAGCAGTCGGGGGTCGGTGCAGGCACTGCCGGTCAGGCGTCGCCGTCGTCGTGCTCGAAGCGGTCGGCGGCGGTGTCGAAGGAGAGTTCGGACTGCTCGCTGCTGCGGCGCTCCTCGGCGGCCGCGATGGCCTCCGGGTCTGGGTTGACGTCGTCGTCGATGCGCGCCCACGAGTCGTGGACTTTCGCGTGACACCACCGGCAGAGGAACACCGTAATCTCGTGGCCGACGTCCTCCGCGTCGTCGTACGCGAGGTGGTGTTCCTCGAGGAGTGGCTGTTCGTCCTCGTGGGCCTGCCGGCGTTCCTCCAGGCCGCAGCGCGCGCACTCGCGGTCGCGCTGCCGGCACCGGTAGTGCGGGCAGTCCGCCCACTCCCAGTCGCCGTCCGCGACAGGGCACGCGTAGTCCTCGCGGCGGCGCTCCGCGGCGAACTCGGGGTCGTGCTCGGGGTGCTCGAACGCGTACCGGCACTTGCCGTCGCCCGTCGCGTAGTCGCAGACGTCGGCGTGCTCGTAGGGGTCTTCCACCCCGACGGCCGTCCCGGTCGGCGTCTTCTTCATCGGCGTGGCGTAGCGACCGCACGGGGTAACGCTTTTCGCCGTCGCACGCGGACTGCGACCGTGCACCTCCGCCACGGACGCGACGGCGACGAACGGACGCTCGCCACCGACGTCGACGTCGCCGATTCGTTCCTCTCGCAAGCCAGGGGGCTGATGTTCCGGCGGTCGATTCCCGACGACTACGCGCTCGTGTTCGACTTCGAGGACGCCGACGTCCGCGACGTCCACATGGTGTTCGTGCCGTTCGACATCGACGCCGTCTGGGTCGAGGACGGCGAAGTCCAGCGCGTCGAACGGCTGTCGGCGTGGACGGGCCGCGGCGAAGCGCGCTGCGACACGCTCTTGGAACTCCCCGCGGGCGCCGCCGACGACGTCTCGGTCGGCGACCGCGTGTGGCTCGCGGACTGAGCCAGTCCGGCGACCTGTCAGCGACACGGACTGGCGCGGCAATACCTGTCACACCCCGCTCCTTTATACGCGCCGCACTCCCTTGGACGAGTACACCATGTCCGACCACACGGGCACGGAGGATAGAGGAAGTCGCCACACGGCGGCTGGCCGAGAAATTCTCCGGCACTACTGACTCCCACCGACTCGCCGACGCGACCGACGTACAGTTTCTCGACACCACGCTGCGCGACGGCGAGCAGGCGCCCGGGGTCTCGCTGACTGCCGACCAGAAGGCGACAGTCGCGCGCAAACTCGACGCCGCCGGCGTCTCCGTCGTGGAAGCCGGCAGCGCGTGCACGAGCGCGGGCGAACGCGAGACCATCCGCCGCGTCACCGGGCTCGACCTCGACGCAACAGTCACGAGTTTCTGCCGCGGCGTCAAACGCGACGTCGACCTGGCGCTGGACTGCGGCGTCGACGGCGTCAACCTCGTCGTCCCAGCCAGCGACCGCCACGTCGAGCAGAAAGTCGGCACGACGCGCGAGGGCGTCCTCGACACCACCAGGGAACTCGTCGAGTACGCCGTCGACAACGGCCTCTGGGTCGAAGTCATCGGCGAGGACGGCTCGCGCGCCGACCTCGACTTCCTCGACGACCTCGCCGCGACCGCCGCGGACGCGGGCGCCGACCGGTTCTGCGTCGCCGACACCGTCGGCCACGCCAGCCCCGAGCGCGTCGCCGAAGCCGTCGACCGCGTCTCCGAGTACGGCCCCGTCAGCGTCCACACACACGACGACCTCGGCCTCGCGGTGACGAACGCGCTCGCCGGCGTCCGCGCGGGCGCCGACCTCGTCCACGCGACCGTCAACGGCGTCGGCGAGCGCGCCGGCAACGTCGCGCTCGAAGAAGTCGCGGTCGCGCTCTGGCACTGCTACGGCGTCGAAGCCGTCGACACCGAACTCCTCTACGACCTCGCGTCGACCGTCAGTGAGGCGACGGGCGTCCCGCTCCCGCCGAACAAGGCCGTCTCCGGCGAGAACGCGTTCGCGCACGAGTCCGGCATCCACACCGACGGCACGCTCAAGGACGACCGCATGTACGAGCCGTACCCGCCCGAGGCGGTCGGCCGCGAACGCCGCCTCGTCCTCGGCAAGCACGCCGGCCGCGCCGGCGTGAAAGCCGCGCTCGCAGAACACGACGTCGACGTCGGCGACGACGAACTCGCCGTCGTCGTCGAGCGCGTGAACGAACTCGGCGAACGCGGCAAGCGCGTCACGGACGCCGACCTGCTCGCTATCGCCGACGACGTCACCGGCCGCACCGGCGACCGCGAGCGCCGCGTCGAAGTCTGCGACCTCACCGCCGCCAGCGGCGGCGGCACCCCCACGGCCTCGGTCCGCCTGCGCGTCGACGGCGACGAACGCACCGCCGCCGGCACCGGCAGCGGCCCCGTCGACGCCGCCATGACCGCCGTCCGGGACGCGCTCGGCGACGTCACCTTCCACCTCGAAGACTACCACGTCGACGCCATCACTGGTGGTACCGACGCCGTCGTCACCGTCCACGTCACTGTCACGCGCGGCGACCGCTCCGTCGCCGTCGACGCCAGCGACAGCGACATCACCGCCGCCAGCGTCACCGCCGTCGTCGACGCGCTCGACCGCCTCCTCCCGGAACGCGACGAGGAGGAAGCGGAAGCCGTCGCCGACTGACGGCGATTGACCTCGGCGCTACCAGTCGCTCCACCAGGCCGTCCCGCCGGCCGCTGGCCGCCAGAGAGCGCGGCGACCGAGGAGAAGATGGTTCCACGCGGACGGCGAGTACCGTCTCCGTGAGGCGAGTACGAGACCGGACGCTACGCGTCGTCCGTGTCGGTGTCCGGCCCGGCATCGCGCTCGCTGTCCGTCTCGTCGTCACTCCGACTGGTTTTGGCGGTCGTCTCGAACGTGCCTGGTGGGGAGACCAGCCCCCAGGTAGCTCCGAGAGAGTGCAGCGCCACGACGAACGGATAGATTACGAACACGGGGAGCAGCCACAGCGACGGCCCCTCGTAGTACCGCCACCCGCGCCACACCCAGACCAGCGAGAAGACGAACAGGCCCTGGGCGATGGCCTGAAAGAGGAGTCGAGCGGGCATGTGCGCCGGCACGAGGTGGCTGAACCACAGCAAGAACGGCGTGACGGGGCTGAACGCCCACGACACGTTCCGCACCGTGTCCAGGACGTGAAACCACCGCGGGAGGTGGGTCTCCTCGCGGAGCGTCCCGACCAACCAGCGCCGGCGCTGCCGCAGCATCGCGGCCACGGACGGCGGCGCCTGGTTGCGGAACTTCGTGTCCATCACTTCGAAACTCGCGCCCCGCTTGACGGCCTGCCACGCGAACACCGTGTCCTCGATGAGCGTGTCGAAATTCCACGTCACGTCGTCCTCGACCGCCTTCCGGACGGCGATTCCGCCGCCCCAGGCGTACAACGGGATGTCGAGTTTCTCGAAGCCGGTCTGTTCGGTCTGGTAGCCCATCCGCAACACTTCCGCCCAGTACGTGACGTACGACCCCGTGTACATCGGCCACTCCCGGAACTGCACCAAGTCAGCGTCCGGCAGCCCCTCGAACTCGGTGACGAGCGTGTCCTCGTCCAGGAACAACACGAACTCTCGCTCGCACGCGAGTTCCCGGCGCGCCCACTCCAGCGCCCGCCCCTTCCGCGAAGCCTCACACTCGAAGCCGTCGGGGACGACGTGCACCGTCGCCCCGTCGACGGCCAGCGGTTCTTCCGCGATAACGTGGCGGTCCGTGATGGCGTCCGGGAGCGCGTCCACCGTCTCCTGGACGACGGCCTCGGCGTCGACCGTCAGGATGCGGACCTGTACCGATTCGGGCCCGAACGCGATTTCGGGCGGGTCGTGTCCCCAACCGAGGTACGCCTCGTACGCCCAGATGACGGTCGGAACCACGTACACGCCGACGAACACCCAGAGCCCGGCGTAGACGAACGCGAGGAGGTGTGACCGCGCCGGGACGTGCACGAGCAGGTCGAAGACGGCCAGCAGCGCGACCGCGAAGACGACGACGAAGAGCGCGCTGAGGAGGCGGTCGGCCGCGAACGGTCGCTCGACGTGCTCGGGGACTGGGCCGGGGAACTGGTCGCGCTCGGGCGTCGGGACCCACGCGGAGACGTCTTCGCGTGAGAAGTCCCACCACCAGTCCGGGACCAGTTGGTAGCCGGAGTCGTTCTCGGTGGATTCGTCCGTGCTGCTCGCTCTATCTTCCATCTAGTCTCTGGTAGTTAGTCGTGTCAGCGGCGCGGGTACGTGTATTCGAGGACAGTAGCGTCGGTGTCGTCCAGCACGATGACCGTGTCGCCGTCGTTGCTCCACACTGGCGTATCGAGCCCCCAGTAGAGGTCGTCCTCGTCCCACTGCCCGTGGCCAGTGTGCAACCGGAACTGTCGGCCGGCCCCGAGCGTGAAGCCGTCGGGCACGTAGAACGCCCAGCCGGCTTCGTCTTTGATGGTGTACCCCGTCAGTTCGAGCGGTTCCTCGCCGTCGTTCTTGAATTCGACGTACTCGTTCGCGAGGTGCGCTCGGTCACCGCCGTCCGGATCCACGTTCAAGTCCGTGACGACGAGCTGGGACTTCTCGCGGTCGGCGTTGTCGAACCCACCGGGTCGGACCGTGTCTCTCCCACGGAACCACGTGTCCGACCCGGTCTTCCCGACGAGATACCCGTGCGCTGAGTCCAGCGTGAAGCCCCCGGCAGACGTCTTGTATTCGAGGTGGAGTGCGCCGTCGCGGTGTTCGTAGGCCTGTGGGGAGGCGCCATTCTGGCCGGCGAGGTACTGTCGGGAGCCGAAGTACACCGAATAGTTCCCGGGGTCGACGTCGTCCGGCGTGACCCAGTCACTCGCGTCGGCACCGGCCGGCGGTGGTCGGAGCGCGACGGTGAGTCGGTCGGTCGCGTAGGGGTCGAACTCGTTGGGGTCGGTGCCCGGCATGATTTCGACGTTGGCCCGCTTGACCTGTGTTCTCCCCTTCGATGGTTTGAGTTTCGCTGGCTTCCCGGGAGCGAGTTCGAACCGGGTCGGGTCGCTGAGCGAGCCAGTGAGCGCAGTCCAGGCATCGACGCCGCGGAGGGTCTTCGGCGTTATCGAGATGGTGAAGTCGTCCCTGTCGAGGACGCCCCAGTACGCGCCGCCGTCGGTCTGGTTCGCGCCCCACTCCCACTCGACGACCGCGTTCCCGTCCGCCCACTGCTCGAAGTCGTCGTCGACGTCGAGCAGGTCGTCACGGACGGCCCACGCACCGGTGTCTCGGGCGAGCCCAGAGAACGCGAAGCGTGCCGTCCCGCCGTGGGACACCGTGGGACTCCCATGCAAAAACACGAGCGAGGCATCGACTGGCCCCTCGTAGACGAACAGCCGTGAAGCAGCGTCCGTGGCGAAGAACTCGCCAGGCGGACTCCCCGAAGAACCATCGTAGTCGTAGAACTGTTCGACGGTGTCGCCCTCGCCGGAGAACGGGGTGAGTTCCCAGCGGAGGTACCCCTGCTGGAGGACGTACGTCCTCGCGTCCTTGGACTGCTGGTCGCGGACGAGGTACGCGCCCGTCCCGCCGAGCACGAGCGCCCCCAGACTCCCTGCACCGAGGAGACACTGTCGCCGGGAAAGAACCCCCTCCTGTGCCTGTCCGGAATCGCGCGAGATCTCCTCTGGCATTCTCGACCGGTAGTTTCGCACTCACCGGGAAAAGAAATCTGGCCGCCACTCCCCCTGTCACGACAACAGGGCGGTCGGCCGTCCGGCCGAGGCCCTGGGGTTGACGGAGTGGTGGTGCTCGCCGGTGAGCGCTCCGGCGGTGCGTCGCACGGAGCCATCGAGCGTGGAATTGTCCATCAGGAGACGGCCTCTCCGACCCAAATCTCCGACTCAGCACTGGAACGTCAGAGACGGGCCCAGACCCTGGCAGAACGAGACAGTATCGGGACGGTAACACCGCTCAGCACCGTGAAATCGAGAGGAGCGCCGAGGAGGAGATACCAACGCTCCACGTCCAACCGGGCTAGATGGCCCAGTTATCTGGACGTGGGGTTGTCCGTGAACTCAGCCTCGAACCCATCAGGGTAGGCCGAAAAGTGGCCATTCGGCGTCACGGTTCCGGACTTCAGGGCGAGTTGGCTGTCGCCCGTCCGTCTAAACGACTGTCGGCCTCGACGGACGTACCGCAGTCCGATGTTCTTCGCGGCATTGTAATCTGCGTTCGCTTCGACTCCACATTCGCAACACCGAAAGTGAGACCTTGCAGGCCTGTTCTCGGTGGAATTGAATCCGCACTCTGCA
>JBDGQF010000288.1:0-10111 GCA_042219255.1 Halobacterium sp.
GGGGCCGGATAGGGCGGGCGGCAGTCGCGCGGTCAGCGGTCGCCGCCGGTGGTGTAGTCGTTGAACTCGCGGACGGCGACGCGGACGGCGAGCGCGGCGGCGGCGCCGGCGAGCAGCACGCCGGCGGCCAGCGACCCGACGTGGACGGCGGCGGCGGAGACGCCGAGCGCGTCGCCGACGAAGTCGGCGGCGGCGGGCGCCTGCAGGCCGGTGGCGACGCCGCCCGTGACGACGAAGCGAGCGTGTAGATGGCGAACGCCCACATCGAGGGCACGACCACTTCGCGGTTCCGACTGATGCTGGTGGCGTCGTGCTTCGGGAACTCGGTGCCGACGCCGACGGCGACGCCCGCGGCGAGGACGGGCAGGACGACGGCGGCGGCGACGACGCACGCGACGGCGAGCGGCGGCATCGGACTGAGGACGGCGAGCACCGCGGTGACTGCCGCAGTGACGGGGAGGCCGACGCCGACGCTCGCGGCGACGAGGCCGGCGACGAACTCGCGGCCGGAGACGCCCGTCGTCACCGTGACTGGGAGGACGGCGCCCTCGTCGCCGAGCGGGTTCAGCGTGAACGCGGCGCCGGTCATCCACGCGCCGTACAACGCTATCGACGGCGGGAGCGTGGACGTGATGCGGCCGGCTTCGACGCTCGCCTGAATCGGGGACACGAGCAGGAACGCGGGGTAGGCGACGTAGATGAGTTTGATTGGGGCGCGGCGCGCGCGCAGCCAGGACTTCCGCGCGACCCACGCGGTGCGGCGGCCGAGCACGGCGTCGAGGCGGCCGCCCGTGACGGAGTCCGTCTCGCGTTCGCCGGCGTCCACGCGCTCGGAGTACCAGCGGCGCTCGGAGAGGCGGACGCTCGCGAGCACGCCAGCGACCGAGAGCGCGACCGAGCCGACGAGCACCGCGCCGGCTTTCGGCGCGCTCGCGGACGGGACGACGGTGAGCAGGCCGAGGTCGGCGTACCACGCGACCGGCGACGCCTCCGCGAACTCGACGATTGGGCCGAACGCGTCGTCGAGCGTGCCGGTGACGATGAGGCCGAAGTAGCCGAGGAACGCGGCGGCGCCGATGAGGGTCTTGTACTGTTCGAAGAGCGCGGAGCGACTCGCGACGTACGCGGCGCCGACGCCGACGGGGTAGCCGACGAGGAACGCGGTGACGGTGAGCGAGAACACGCCGACCAGGAGTAGCGGGAACGCCAGCGGCGCGCCCGCGCCGACGGCGAACGCGCCGGCGGCGACGACCAGCGGCGCGGCGAAGTAGCCGACGACGCGGACGTACCCGGAGACGAGGAGGCCGCCGACGACGTCGCGCGCGGGGACGGTGGTGAGGTAGCCGTCGCGGGCGTCGATGTCGCCAATCTGGATGGCGGTGAGGTACGCGGTCATCAGGACGGTGAACGTCGCGATTGCGGCGGGCACGAGACCGATGACGTCGGCGGCCTCGCTGGGGTCGTCCGCGAGCGCTCCGCCGGCGAGGTGCGCGCCCCAAGCGGCCGCGGCCGTGAACGCGAGCGCGAACAGCGCGGCGACGAGCGCCGCGACCAACTGGACGGTGCTCTTCCCGCGGACTTTCCGCCAGCCGACCCGGAGTTCGTTGACGGCGATGCGGACGGCGTGCCCGCTGTCGGGGAACCCCGGCATCTCAGACCTCCGTGACGGTGGCTCCGGTGGCGTCCTCGCCGCCGATGCCGCCCGTGACTTCGAGGAAGACGTCTTCGAGCGTGCGTTCGTCCCCGGACTCCGCGCGCGACTTCAGGTGGTCGGGCGCGCCCTCGGTGACGAGTTGGCCGTCGTAGAGCACGCCGACGGTGTCCGCGAGTTCGTCGACGACGGGGAGGATGTGCGTCGAGAGGAAGACGGTGGCGTCGCCCTCGGTGAGGTCGGCGATGGTGTCGCGGACGGTGCGCGCGGCGCGCGGGTCGAGGCCCGAGGTCGGTTCGTCGAGGAAGAGGACGTCGGGGTCGTGCAGCATCGCCTGGATGATGCCGACTTTCTGTTTCATGCCCTTCGAGTACGCGGAGATGCGTTTGTCGGCGTCGCCGGACAGCGAGAACCGTTCGAGGAGAGTGTCGATGCGGTCTTCCGCGTGGGCTTCCGGGAGGTCGCGGAGGCCGGCGACGTACCGGAGTTGTTCGCGGCCGGTGAGTTCGGCGTGCAGCGGCGGTTCCTCGGGGAGGTAGCCGATGTTGTCGACGACGGCGTCCCGGTCGGTGATGTCCGCGCCGGCGACGGTGCCGGTGCCGTCGCTGGGGCGCGTGAGCGTGGTGAGCATGCGCATCGTCGTGGTCTTCCCGGCGCCGTTCGGCCCGAGGAAGCCGTAGACGCTGCCCTCGGGGATGGCGAGGTTGAGGCGTTCGACGGCGGTCTCGCTGCCGTAGCGCTTCGTGAGGTCTCGCGTCTCGATGGCGCGCTGGGTCATCGTCGGGGAGTCACTACTGGCGACGCATAAAACGTAGAGTATGTTCGCTGGCGGCGAAAGTCCGGGCGGACTACTCGTCGGGCCACCGCTTGTCGTCGTAGTTCTGGTCGCGCAGGCTGTCGAAGGACTGTTCGAGTTTCCGCACGAGTTCCTGTTTCTCCGTCGCGCCGATGCGCGCGAGTTCGTCGGCTTTCTCGACCGGTCGCGGCGGCCCCGCTTCGGCAGCGACCTGGCTCGTGACGTAGCACTCGACGGCGTCCCTCGTGTCCGCGTCATCGGCGAACGCGCGCGGCAGTTCGACCTTGTGCACGAGGTCGGTTCTGGGGTCGTAGACGACGAAGAACGCGACCTCGTAGCACTCGGCGGGGAGGTCGCGGTCGACGCCGAGTTCGCTAGCGTCTGCGAACACGCCGTCCGCGCCGAGCGTGGACGTGAACCACCCAGTCCAGGAGAGTTCGTCCGTGCGTCGGTGGTAGTCGCCGTCCTCGTACTCGCGGCGTTCGAGGACTTGCGAGAAGAACGCGGCGTCGCTCGCCCACGGCGTCGGGCGGCCGCGGTCGCGGAGCGCGCGCACGAGCGCCTGGCTGGCGGGACTCTTCACGAACCCGGCGAGCGGGACGTCCTTCTCGGCGAAGCGCTCGACGAGGGTGACGTAGTTCTCGAGGACTTCGCCGACGAGTTCGTTCTCCGTGACGAGGTCGGCGAGGCTGGCGTGGCGGTCGGCCCAGTTCACGAGTTGCTTGGGGTAGACGGGGCCGTCCAGCAGCAGGAGGTCGTCGACCGCGTCGGCGTGGTGGAGGGCGTGGTGGCTCTCCGCGAGGTAGAGCGCGAGGCCGTGGACGACGCGCTCCTGGTCGCGCGCGAGCGGCGCGGTGTGGACGATGCGGCCGCGCCAGTACCCCTCGTCGCGTTTCCGCCAGTCGGTCCCCATCTTCACGGTGGCGTCGTTGGAGTGGACGCTCGTGATGGTGGTGCGCGAGCGGTGGAGGTCGAGGTCGCTGGGCGTCGCGCTCATCGCGGCCTGCGCGAGGTCGAGGACGAGGCCGTTCTTGAACGTCTTCGGGTTGATGGTGCCGGAGTCGAGGCCGTGCGCGGTGTCGAACGGCGACGGCTGGAGCGCGAGTTCCTGGACGTCGGCCGCCGACCGGCGCTGGTCGTCGAGCGGTTCGAGGACGGGGCCGTCGTCGCCGTAGAGCGGGTCGAGGTAGTTCGCCCACGTCTCCTCGGCGACGTCGCGGTGTTCCTCGGCGTCCACTTCGTGGCGTATCTGGCTGGCGAGGGCTTCGATGCCGTCGAAGTGGACGGGGTCGAGGGTCATGGCCGCCCCTCGGTGACGGAGCGCCAAATAGTCCGTCGGTTGCGCGCCGAGTAGTCCGCCGGTCTAATTCTTTACTCACGCTCGAAGCAACTTTTGTCAGAATAGTTAACTACCGTGACCCGCAAGCCGAGCGTAGATGTCTGGAGAAGCCGGCGACTCCGCGGTGAACTGGCGACGCACCGACGACGGCGTCGAACTGTACGACGAGGGCAACCCGGACGCCTGGATTCACATGGACGTCGAACCCGGCGCGCCCGCCGAGGAACGACCGTTCAGCGTCTGTCCGGAGTGCGGCGTCGTCGCGCCACAGCGCACCGCCCCCGGCCCGCACATGGTGTGTGGCGAGTGCGGCGCGGCGTTCGACGCCGCGGACGACGCGGCCGCGGACGACCGGCAAGCCCCCGAGGACGGAAATCGCGCCGCAGACGACACGTAAATACGCGCGGCCGCCGACCCCTCGCGTATGCAGGCCGCGCTCGTCATTCTCGACGGCTGGGGGCTCGGCGACCACGACTTCCGAGTCGGCGAAGCCGCCTCGACGTCTCGTTCCCACGGCTCACGAGACCGACTCGACGCGGTGGAGGCCGCCGACACCCCGAACTTCGACGACTACGCCGACCGCGGCGCGTTCGGCACGCTCACCACGCACGGCCGCGAGGTCGGGTTGCCGCGCGGCCAGATGGGGAACAGCGAGGTCGGCCACCTCACCATCGGCGCCGGCAGGGTCGTCTTCCAGGAGTACACGCGCATCGAGGACGCCATCGCCGACGGCGAACTCTGCTCGAACGACGCCGTCAGCGGCGCGCTCGACCACGTCGAACGCACGGGCGGCCGCGTCCACTTCATGGGCCTCGTGAGCGACGGCGGCGTCCACTCCGACCACGAACACCTCCACGCGCTCATCGAGTGCGCCGCCGAGCGCGGCGTCGACGCGACGACGCACGCGTTCACGGACGGCCGGGACACCGCGCCCCACGGCGGCGAGGACTACCTCCAGAGCCTCCAGGAGGCCGTCGACGAGTACGGCACCGGCGACGTCGCCACGGTCACCGGCCGGTACTACGCGATGGACCGCGACCAGAACTGGGAGCGCACGAAACGCGCGTACGACGCCATCGTGGACCGGAACGGCGACTACCGCGCGGACTCCGCCGTCGAGGCCGTCCAGGACTCATACGACCGCGACACCACCGACGAGTTCGTCGAACCCACCGTCGTCAGGGGCGGCGACGCGCTCAGCGAGGGGGACGCGGTCGTGTTCTTCAACTTCCGCGCCGACCGCGCGCGCCAGCTCGTCCGCATGCTCGCGGACATCGGGCCCGAGGACTGGGGAGCGGAGGGCGTCACCACCGACCCGCCGGCGGTGCCGGTGGCGACGATGACGGAGTACGACAAGACGTTCGACCTCCCCGTCGCCTTCGAGCCGCACCAGCCCGAGGACACGCTCGGCGACGAACTCGCGCGCCACGAACTCACCCAGTTGCGGGTCGCGGAGTCCGAGAAGTACCCCCACGTGACGTACTTCCTGAACGGCGGCCGCGAGGTCGAGTTCGAGGGCGAGACGCGCCGCATCGTCGAGAGCCCGGACGTCCCCACGTACGACCTCCAGCCGGAGATGAGCGCCGCCGGCGTCACCGACACCGCCCTCGACGTGCTCGCTACCGACGACCCGGACGTCCTCGTGTTGAACTACGCGAACGCGGACATGGTCGGTCACACCGGCGACTACGAGGCCGCAATCGAGGCCGTCGAGGCCGTCGACGCCGAACTCGGCCGCCTCGTCCCCGTGCTCAGAGACGCCGGCGCGCACGTCCTCGTCACCGCCGACCACGGCAACGCCGACGACATGGGCACGCGCGACGACCCCCACACCGCGCACACGTTCAATCCCGTGCCGCTCGTCTACCTCGACGCCGACGCAGACGGCGACGACCTCTCCGGCGGCGTCGCGGTCAGCGACTCCGGCGCGCTCCGCGACGTCGCACCGACGATGCTCTCCTTGCTCGGCGTCGAGCAACCCGAGGTCATGACCGGCGAGTCGCTCGTGGACTGACCTACTCGTCCCGTTCTCTGGACACTCGCTCCCTGGCTTCCTCGCGGCCCATCCGTTCCGTGTCCTCGGCTTCCCGTCGGACGAGCGCGTAGAGGACGAGCGGAGCAGCGAGGGCCACAACGACGAACAGGGCGAGTACGGCCGACATAGCCGGCTGTGCGTACGCGGCGCACGTAGTCGTTGCGCCGGTCCGATGGGCTCCGGCAGTGCGCTGGCGTCAGTCCGCGCGGTAGACGACGTCGCCGTCCACGACGGTCATCGCGACGTCGATGTCGCGGATGGCGTCGCTGTGTTCCCAGGGCGACTCGTCGAGGACGACGAAGTCCGCGAGCGCGCCCTTCTCGACGCGGCCCTGTTCGTCCTCGCGGAAGCCGGCGTACGCGCCGCCCTCGGTGTACGCGCGCAGCGCCTCCGTGACCGAGACTGCTTGCCGTTCCGCGGGCGGGTTCACGGCGTAGTGGACGCCGAGCAGGGGGTCGAGGGGCATGCAGTCGCTGCCGAACGCAAGCGGCACGCCCGCGTCCAGGTACGCGGGGAAGCGGTTGCTCGCCTCGCGGCGCTCTGTGCCGAGGCGTTCCTCGTAGAGGCCGTCGCTGCCCGCCCACTTCAGGAAGTTCGGCTGCATCGACGCCACGACGCCCAGGTCGCTCATGCGCTCGATGGCGTCGTCGCCGGCGAGTTCCGAGTGCTCGATTCGGTACCGGTCGCGCTCCGGGCGGCCGACCGCTTCGTAGGCGTCCAGCACCGCGTCGATTGCTTCGTCGCCGATGGCGTGTGCGGTCACCTGGAGGCCCGCTTCGGCCGCGCGCGCCACCAGTGATTCGAGTTCCTCGGGGTCGACGACCCACTGGCCTGTCTCCTCAGGCGCGTCCGCGTACGGCTCCGAGAGTTTCGCGGTGTGGCCGCCGAGGCTGCCGTCCGTGAACGTCTTGATGCCCCCCACTTCGACCATTCCGGAGCCGTGATTCGTCCGGAGGCCCGTTTCGCGGACGGCGCAGAGGTGGTCGCTCCAGTAGTTCAGGCGCACGCGAACCGTGAGGTCGCCCGCCAACTCGAGGTCGCGGAACGCGCGCGGCGCGTCCGACTGGCGCACCATGTCGTGGACGGCGGTGACGCCCTGCTCGTTCGCCTCGCGCTGGGCGGCGCGCAGCAGTTCCTCGGTCTCCTCGGGGCCCGGGTCGGTGGCGTCGTAGACGACTTCCACGGCGTCCTCCACGATGCGGCCGTCCGCCAGCACGTCCTCGTCCGGCATCTCCGCGCCGTACTCGTCGAGGACGACGCCGTTGACCGTCGCGGTATGCATGTCCTCGCGGATGGCGGCGACCGGCCGCGTCTCGCTCACCGCGTCCAGGTCAGACTGGTGGAGGTCGTCGGCGTCCCACGTCGACTCGTCGTACCCGAACCCGAGAATCCAGTCGTCCTCGGTCTCCGCCGCGCGCTCCCGCAAGCGTTCGGTGACCTCCTCGGGGCCGCTCGCGCCGCGCAGGTCGGCGTGCACGCCGTACTGGCCGACGGTCTCCATGTGCGTGTGCGCGTCCACGAACCCCGGCAGGAGGTGGCCGCCGTCCAGGTCGACGACCTCGGTGCCCGTGCCTTCGAGGAACTCGACGTCGTAGTCGCTGGCGAGGCGGACGACGCGGCCGTCGCGCACCGCCACGGCGTCGAACGTCTCGTCGGTGTCGCCGAGCGTGTGCACGACGCCGTTGTGCAGAATCAGGTCGGCTGCCGCAGTCATACCTCGAACGCGGACGCCCGCCCGCTTAGACGTTCGGGAAGCGGGCGGCGCCGCGCCGGCGCGCTACTGGGTGGCGATGCGCTGGGAGACCTGTTCGCGCCATTCGTCGGCCTTGTCCCGCAGCGTCTCGTAGCCGTACTGGAGCGGCTGTTCTGGCGTGTGGACGTACTGCTGCATGTCCTCGGGGAGACTGGCGTCCGAGACGGTGGGGATGCCGACGTTCTTCACGGCGACCTCGCGCTGGGTGTCGGCGTCCAGCATGAAGTCCGCGAACGTGTGCAGGAGGTCGTCCTTCTCGCTGCCCGCGAACCGCGCGGTGCCGGAGACGTACGCGTACCCCTGGTTGTTCGGGAACGCAATCTGGTGGCGGGACATGTCCGTGTTCTCGGCCTGCGACGCGTACACCTGGTCGGTGCTGTACGAGACGACCATCGCCGCTTCCTCGTTGGAGTACGCGCTGTACGCGGCGTTCCACGACCCCGTGGTCTGGAGTCCGTTGTCGATGAGGCGATCCCAGTAGTCGAGGTAGCCGTCAGTCCCGTACTGCTTGACCGTCCACAGCAGGAAGCTCAGGCCCGTCACCGTGTCCTGGGGGTTCGGGAGGAGGAGTTCGCCCGCCCACGGGTCTTTCGTGAGGTCTTCGAGCGTCTGCGGCTCGTCGACGGCGTTCTCGTCGTAGACGATGCAGACGTAGGACGCGCCCGTGGGGAGGACGCGCTGCTGCGGGTCGAACCGGTAGGCGTCGACGACGTCGCCGTTGTTCGGGATGCGCGAGGTGTCGAACGCCTCGAACAGCGACGAGTCGAGGTTGCGGTCGGCGCGCACGAGCCCGGTCGGCGTGACGCCGACGTAGCCGTCCGCGCCCAGGTCGACGCCCTCCTGTTTGCGCTGGATGAAGTCGTTGAGTTCGTTCTCGCGGACCGCCCACTCGAAGTCGACGTCGTACTCGGACTCGAAGGTCTGTTTCACCCAGTCGCCGGCGCTCGTCGAGACGGCGTCGACGTAGGCCTGCGTCGTCCCCATCGTCAGCGTCGCCGGTTCACCGGACGTGGTCGCCGTGGTGCCGCCGGTGGTCGTCGTCGTGCCGGCCGTGGTCGATTCGGTAGTCGTGGCGTCGCTGCCGGTGTCCGTCGTCTCAAGGCAGCCGGCGAGGCCGAGGGCGGTGGCGCTGCCGACCGCCGCGACGAACGACCGCCGCGAGGACGAACGGCTGTCTTCGTCGCGGCTCATTCGCCGGTCACCTCGTCGCCGCGGACGTCCGCGCTGGCGGCCGGCCGGCCGAGGTGTTCCTCGACGCGCTCGACTTTCTCCTCGACGGCGAGGGACTCCTCGCGGAAGTGGTCGATTTTCAGTTTCGTGCTGACGCGTTGGGCGTCCAGGGCCTCCGTCGCGCCCTGTGCGGCGGCGAACACGTCGTCCAGTGAGTCGGCCTCGATGGTGGTCTCCATGGGGTGGGTCTCGTAGGTGACGTCGTAGTCGTCGAGCGCGGCGACGGCCTTCGCGATTTCCTCGTCGAAGTCCACCTCCGGGCTGTCAAGCGGTGCAACCGACAGCATCGCGGTCACGGTCATACCACCACCTTCGACCACGCAGTGATATAACCAACTATTCGGGCGCGTGTTGTCGCGAGACGGCTACTGTCGGACGGCGAACCAGACCGCGCCACCCGCGACCGCGCCCGCCGCCGCGAGGTACGCGACGCCGACGCCGAGCGCCGTCCAGTTCGGGTCGGTGGTGAGCGCGGCGTCCATCGCGGCGACGCCGGCCCACCGGCCGGGCGTCAGCGCGGCGCCGTCCGGCGCGTCGGTCGCGAGTGGCGAGTGCAGGAGGAAGAGGTCGACGGCGGGCGCGAACAGCAGCACGTACACGCCGGCCAGCCGGTCGAAGAGGACGCCGACGACGGCGCCAGCGAACCCGTACGTGACTGCGAGGACGAGCGTCGCCGCGAGGAACACCGCCGGCAGTTCGGGGACGGCGTGGACTGCGAGGACGGCCGTCGCCGCCACCGTCGCGAGTGCGGTCGCGCCCGTCAATGCGGCGGCGCGCGCGGCGAACAGCGCGCTCGACGGCAGTCCGCAGAGCGCGAGCCAGCCGTCCGCGTCCAGCGTGTCGACCGTGAGGAAGAGGCCGGCGATGCCCGCGACCACGACGGCGGCGAGCGCCGCGAGCATCGGCAAGAGTCCAGTGGCCAGCGACGTCTGGACGGTCTCGCCGGCGACGTCCACGGCGACCTGCGTGTCCGGGAGGACGGCGCCGACGACGCCGACGAAGTACGCCGGCAGCACGACCAGGAGCGCGACGAGGACTGGCGTCCGCGCGAACTGTTTCGCCGTCGCGGCGAGCGCGGTGCGCGTGCGGGTCACAGCGACCACCCCCGTCCGGTCGCGGCGGCGTACGCGACGCCGGCGGCGACGGCGAGCACGCCGAGGTACGCGAGCGCCGGCGCGACCTGGCCGCCACTCAGCGTGCCGTCCCTGACCGCAGACGTGAACAGCATGTGCGGATAGTGGAGGGGGAGCAGGGCGACGAGGTCGGACTCGACCTGGAGGACGTCGCCGGAGAGGAACGAGTCGGCG